>JAHCKJ010000083.1 GCA_026125835.1 Sphingopyxis sp. | reverse complement strand
CGCCGTCGGCGCCGAGCGACCAGATGTCGAACGCCTTCCCGTTCGGGCCGGGTGCCTGGTAATTATAGGGCCGCCCCCACGGATCGGCGGGCAGTTTCTTGATATAGCCGCCGCGGCGATAGCGTTCGGGCTGCGCCAGCGACGGCGGGGCGGTGACCAGCGCGTTCAGCCCGTCGGTCGAGGCCGGATAGGCCAGATTGTCGAGGCGATATTGTTCGAGCGCGGTTTCCAGCGTCGCGATGTCGGCCTTGGCCTTGGTGACCATCGCGCGGTCCTGGCTGGGCAGGACGTTGATCATCACCACCGTCGCGAGCAGCCCGATGATGAAGATCACGACCATCAATTCGGTCAGGGTGAAACCCCGCTCGTCCTTTTTGCGGCGCCGGGCGGAGGTCGGGCGCGACGGATCGAGCATCAGGCGGATCAAAAGCTGCATCAGCGACATTTATTACAGTCCGGCCAGATTCTGCAACTGAAGGATCGGCAGCAGAATCGCGAGGATGATAAGAGCGACGCACGACCCCATAAGGACAATTATGACAGGTTCGAGTAAGGCCATCGACGCGGCGGTGAAACGATCGAATTCGCGCTCGAGATAATCGGCGGCGCGTTCGAGCATCACTTCGAGCCGCCCGGCGCTTTCACCGCTGGCGGTCATGTAGACGAGCAGCGGCGGGAACACGCCGGCATCGCGGAGCGCCGCCGACAGGCTTCCCCCCGCGCGGACCTGATCGACGATCGCCGCCGTGGCACCGGCCAGCGCGGCGTTGCGGATCGTCGGCAGCGTCAGCCGCAGGCCATCGACCAGCGGGAGGCGGCTCGACACCATCGTCGCCAGGGTGCGGGCAAAGCGCGCGGCGTAAAGATCGCGGAGCAGTCGGCCGAACAGCGGCAGGCGCAACAGCCGCGCATCGACGCGCGCCTTGAACGCGGGGCGACGCATCGCGGTCGCCCAGCCGAACGCTGCGGCGACCATGAGCAGTGCGATCAGCCACCACCAGTTGGCGGCGAAGCCCGAGATCGCAATCACCGCGCGGGTCAGGAAAGGGAGCTGCTGGCCGGTGTCGGTAAATTGTTCGACGACGCGCGGGACGACAAAGATCATCAGCGCCGCGACGACCCCGATCGCGACGACCGCGAGCACGATCGGATAGGCGAGCGCCGCGATCAGCTTGCCGCGCACCTCGGCCTGCCGTTCGAGCAGATCGGCGAGGCGTGCGAGGATCGTGGTCAGGCTGCCCGTGGTTTCACCGGCCGCGACCATCGCGCGATAGAGCGGCGGGAAACTTGCTGGCTGGCGCGCCATCGCATCGGCAAGGCGGCGGCCTTCGAGTAGCCCGGCGTGGACGTCGCCGATGACATTGCGGGCGCTTTCGGCCTCGCTCTGGCGGGTCAGGGTGCGGAGCGCTTCCTCGAGCGGCGCGACCTCGGCCAGCGTCGCGAGCTGGCGCGTGAACAACGCGAGCTGCTTGGCTGAAAGCCGCTCGCGGCGGAACGCGAGCAGTGACCGGCTCGCGGGCTTTGCTCCCGCCGCCTCGACGGCGACGACATGGAATTTTCGCCGCACCAGATCGGCGCGCGCCGCGTCGTCGTTCGCGGCGGTCAGCCGACCCTTGCGCTCGCGACCCTGGGGATCGATCGCCACATAGCGATAATCAGGCATCGACCTCCTCGCGCCGCGCGATGCGGATCGCTTCTTCGGCGGTGGTCAGCCCCTTCGCGACCATCGCGCGCGCCGCCGAGGCGAGCGTCGGTGCCTTCAGGAACGCATGTTTCGCGATCATCGCCTCGTCGCCGCCGGCGTAGATATAGCGGCGCACCGTCTCGTCGACCTTGATCGCCTCGAACACGCCGATGCGGCCCTTGAAGCCGGTGCCGCCGCATGCCTCGCAGCCCTTGGGGCGCCAGATGACGGTGCCGATGTCGAGGCCCAACATCGCGGCGACGCTGTTGTCGGCCTGCACCGGCTCGCGGCACTGGTCGCAGAGCTTGCGCACCAGCCGCTGCGCGATGACCGCGCGCAGCGTCGAGGCGAGCAGGAAGGGTTCAACCTTCAGATCTTTCAGGCGCGTGATCGCACCCACCGCATCATTGGTGTGGACGGTCGAGAGGACGAGGTGGCCGGTGAGCGAGGCCTGCACCGCGATGTCGGCGGTTTCGCGGTCACGGATTTCGCCGACCATCACGACATCGGGATCCTGGCGCAGGATCGCGCGGAGACCCGCGGCAAAGTCGAGCCCGACCTTGCTGTTGACCTGCGTCTGGCCGACGCCATCCACCGCATATTCGACCGGATCCTCGACGGTCAGGATGTTGCGCTGGCCGTCGTTCAATTGCTTGAGCGCCGCGTACAGCGTCGTCGTCTTGCCCGACCCTGTCGGCCCGGTGACGAGGATGATGCCATTGGGTTCTGCCAGCGCCTCGCGCAATATCCGGTCCGCCTCGCCCGACAGACCGAGGACGTCGAAGTCGATCCCCGCGGCATCCTTGTCGAGGATACGCATCACCACGCGCTCGCCCGCGCGGCTCGGCAAGGTCGAGACGCGGACGTCGACCGCCTTGCCCGCCAGCGTCAGACCGATGCGGCCGTCCTGCGGCACGCGGCGTTCGGCGATGTCGAGGCGGGCCATCACCTTGATGCGGCTGACCACGACCGGCGCCACGTGTGGCGGCATCCGCAGATGTTCGCGCAATACCCCGTCGGTGCGCATCCGCACCACCAGCCCGCTTTCATAGGGCTCGATATGGATGTCGCTGACCCCCTGCCGCACCGCTTCGGCGATGATCGCGTTGATCAGACGGATCGCGGGGGCGTCGTCGGCGCTGTCGAGCAGGTCTTCGGCGCTGGGCAGGCTGAAGTCGATGTCGCTGCCGTCAAGCGACCCCGCCATCGCCGCGGCCGAGCTGTCGACCGCATAATGATCGGACAGCAGGCGGTCGAAATCCTCGACGCTGGCCGTCGTCACCGTCAAGGGCGCGGCGAGGTAGCGCTTTACCTCGATCAACACCGCCGGATCGCCGCCGTCGCGCAAGGTCGCGAGCCAGACGCCATCCTCGCCCGGCGCGATCACCACGCCGTGCTGACGGGCGAAGCCATAGGGGATGTCGATCGGCGCCGGAGACGCGACGACCGGTTCGGGATCGCTCACGGATAATCTCCCGTCGGCGGCGCGGGCGCGTTCGATACCGACGGCGGCACGTCGGTCGCAATGATCCGTCCGTCGGAGCCGCGCAGTTCGGGCAGGTTGACCGGGCCAACCGTGATGTCGGCCGCGGTCGGTTCGGTCGGCACCGGCGGCACCGCGCCCAGATAATCGCGCACCAACGTATCGATCGCGGGTTCGACGTCGGGATTCCGTTGCAGCTGGAAGTCACGGATATAGCCGTAGCGGCGGGCGGTCAGCGCCGCATTGTCCTGGCGGTTGCGCAGGATGGTCGGACGGATGAACACCATCAGATTGGTTTTCGACCGCGTCCGGCTGCGCGATTTGAACAGCTCGCCAAGCAGCGGGATGTCGCTGAGCAGCGGGATGCGTTCGATCGTGCGGCGCTCGTCGTCGTTGAGCAGTCCGCCGATCGCGAGGATTTCGCCGTCGTCGACGGTCAGCACCGTTTCGAACGACCGCTTGTTGAGGATGAGGTCGCTGTTGCGCGCCGAGACCGGCCCCGCGACGCTGGAGACTTCCTGGCGCAGGAACATCTTCACTTCGCCCGCGCCGTTGACCTGCGGCGTTACCTCCAGCTTGATGCCGACCTCTTCGCGCTGGACGGTGCGGAAAGCGTTTTCGAAATTGGTGCCCAGCTTTTCGCCGGTGGTGATCGGCACGTCCTGGCCGACGAGGAATTTCGCCGCCTGGTTGTCGAGCGTGACGATGTGCGGCGTCGCGAGCAGGTTTGACGTCGTGTCCGATTTTACCGCGTTGATGATCGCGCCAAAGATGGTGTTCTTGCCAATGTCGCCGGCAAAGCCCGCAAAACCGCCGGTTGCCTGCAGGATCGAGGCCGCCGCCGCCTCCTGCAGGCTGTTGCCGAGCGCACTCGTGGTCTGGGTCACGACCGTGGTCCCGTCGACCGTCGTCGTATCCTGCGTCAGCCGGGTCGCGGCATAGGCGCCGCCGAGCGTGAAGATATTGGGCTGGGCATTGCTGTAATTGGTCGCGACGAAGGGGATGTTCTTGCCGCCGAGCAGGAACTGGACGCCCAGCCGCTTTGCCGCATCGTCGCCGATTTCGACCACGATCGCCTCGACCAGCACCTGTTGCCGCCGGCTGTCGAGCTGGCGGATCAGCTCGCCGAGCATCCGTTGCACCTCGCTGTTGGCGGCGACGATGATCGCGTTGGCGCCCTCGTAACGCGTGACGATGGCGGGGCCGCGGGTCGAGATGCTGCCGCCTGAGCCGCCGACGGTGGCAGCCGTCGTCTGGGCGGGGGCAGCGGACGGCGCATCGCCGCCGCCGGAGGCCGCCGCCGGGGGAAGCCCCGCCTTTTGCGCCGGATCGCTGCCGCCGCCGACCAGCTGTTGCAACGTCGGCAGCAAGGTTTCGGCGTTGGCATGTTCCAGCCAATAGACGCGCAATTCGGTTCCGCCCGCGGCCTTTGCATCAAGATCGTTCGCCATCTGGACAAAGCGCGCGACCAGCGCCTGGTCACCGCGCAAAGCAATTGCGTTGCTGCTGTCGATCGGCACGATCGCGACCGGCGCGCGCGCGCCCTCGCCCGCGGCGGGAACGAGCGCGGTCAGCGCGGCGGCGATTTCGCGCGCCCCGGCATTTTTCAGCGTCACCACCTGGCTGGTCGAGCTGTCGCGGTCGATGCTGGACGCAAGCGCGCGAATGCGGCGGATATTGTCGGCAAAGTCGGCGACGACCAGGCTGTTGGCGTTGCGGTTGGCGGTCAGCGACCCTTGCGCGCTGACGAGCGGACGCAGGGTTTCGACCGCCGCCATGGCGTCGATGTGGCGCAACCGGATGATTTCGGTGACGAACTGGTTCTGCGCCGCACCGCCGCTGCCGATGCGGCCCGGCTGCGCCGCGGCGCCGTCGATCGGCTGGACGCGGTAGCTGCCGTTGGGGCCGGGTACCGCGACGAGACCGTTCGAGCGCAGGGTCGACAGGAAAATCTCGAAATACTCGCTGCGCGACAGCGGCCGGTCGGTGACCACCGATACCTTGCCGTTGACGCGCCCGTCGATGACGAAGGTCCGCCCGGTGATCCGCGCCGCATCCTGGATAAACGCGCGGATGTCGGCGTCGCGGACGTTGAGCGTATATTGGGCGGCCGCGGGCACCGGAGCGGCGGAAACTAGCGCGGCGGCAAGCATCAGGGACAGTTTGAAACGCATAAAACCTATTTCGAAAGAAAGATGGCGACGGGAACGACGCTGGCGCCGCGTTCGATTTCGAGCGAGATACGCGCTCCGGGCGCAATCTGGCTGGCGAGCGCCGCGGCATCGCCGGCCGAGCCGATCGGCCGTCCGTTGACGCCGCGGATCACGTCACCCGGACGCAGCCCTGCGGCGCGGAACACCGCGCCGTCGCCCTGCGGCTGGACGACCAGACCGGTGACGCGGCCATTTTCGGTGCGCGGCGCGAACGCAACGCCCGCCTTCAGGCTGTCGGGCGACAATTCACCGCCGGTTCCGGTCCCGGCAGGCGCAGCGGCGCCCATCTCGGGCGTGGGCGCAGGAAGCACCGTTGCCGGGGCGGCCACCGCTGCATCGCCGCTCTGGTCGAGAAACAGGCTTTCGCGCGCGCCGCCGCGGTCGAGGAGCACATGGTCGAATGCCACGCCCACCAGCTTGACGCCGGGAGCGATTTCCTCACCCACCGCATAGCTGGTCTGGACCCCGTCCTCGCCGGCGATGATCGCCGAGCCGCTGCCCGTGGCTTCGTTGATATTGACCCCGAACAGCGTCAGGCCCAGCGCGGTGACGGTGGCCGACGCGGCCCCCTGCACACCGGTGCGGAAAAAGGGATCGACACTCGCGAACAGCGCACGGCGCTCGGCGGGCGAAGCGATGACCGCTGTCTGCGGCTGCCATGCCCCGAGCGGCGACAGCGGAGTGACGATCGTCCACAGCAGGCGAACGAACTGCCAGATGAGCAAAGCGCCGAGCAGCGCGGCGAGCAGCAGCGGCGCCAGGTCACGCTGTGTCCGGCGACCGCTGCGCAGCCATGCGGGCAAAGCGCGCGGCAACCGAAGGGCCGATCCGGGCATCAGCGTCGCCATGAAATCTTCGTGTCCCCCGAGGCTGAAGTTGCCGTCGCGAATCGCCTAGGGGCGATTGGTGACAATCAGTTGACCGGAAGATTACAGTTTTTTGACCGACGGGCGAGTCCGGTGGTCGTAGTTGACCGTCGTGAAGCCCCTCCCCTTCAGGGAAGCGGTTGGGGTGGGGTTATCGGCCTTGCGCTCGGCCGCTGGCTCCCACCCGCTGCGACTAGGGTCAGGACCCATTAATTCCGCGCTCGAGGTTTGAGGCGATTTTGCCCGGGGCGAGGAGAAAAGGCGCAGGAATATGGTTATATTTCCAGACTTTTCGACGCTGCCATGGGCAAAATCGGTCAAATCCCGCAGGGACGCCGAAATGGCTTCGATCTCGAACCTTCGCGGCCTTGCGGGGAGCGATGCTACCCGCTGCATCCGCCAAGGCCCGATATCTTCGCCATTTCGACGCCCCGAACGTGGAATTAATGGGTCCTGACCCTAGCGGCGGTGCCGGACACCTCGATCTCCGGACACCGCGTCGTGCGCGAGCTGACCCGGCTGATCGCCCAGCGCGGCAAGCCGGGCATGATCGTTAGCGACAATGGCACCGAGCTCACCAGCAATGCCGTGCTCGCTTGGGTAGCGCAGATCGGGGTGGAGTGGCATTACATCGCTCCGGGCAAGCCGATGCAAAATGGCTATGTCGAAAGCTTCAATGGCCGCATGCGCGATGAGTTGCTGAACGAGACCCTGTTCCTCAGCATGGCCCACGCACGGGTCGAGATCGCTGCCTGGGTCGAGGATTACAACCGGGAGAGGCCACACTCGTCCCTTGGCTACGCAACCCCGGCGGCGTTCGCCGCCGACCTGAATAAGCAATGGCCTGCTTCGCTACGCCCTACGGGCTCCGCTACCCAGCCCATTGCTTCAACCGCGCTGATGCGCAAAACAACCGCCCGGCTCTAATCACAGCTGGGGGAAAGCTAGGTGTCACGTCAAATCCTGATTAGATAACGGTATGACGAGGTATCGGGTCTGACGTCCCAATCGTGCTCATCAATCAATGCTTCAGCGATCCAGATGGTTGTCGTGCTCGGACCCGAGCCGGTCCGCTTCAGACCCTCATCAACGTCTTCCCCCTGCCGAGCCAACTGGACCTTGTAATCTTCGACGACTTCGTCGGCGGCGTCAAAAATATGGTCGACCTCGTTCCGGGCTAGCCGTTCTGCTAGACTTTTGCGAACCGCCTCCTCGATCTCAACGTAACTTGGAACTCGACGAGGCGTCGGCAGGCCGAGGGACTTGGCGCGCTGTGCTTTGGCTCGGAGAAGTTTCGCATTAAATTTTGACACTTCTTCCGCCCAAAGGGGCAGCGCGATCTTTAGATCGCCAGTGTCGAACGAAACATGCTCCTCGCCCTTTCCAAAGAGCGGGAGAGCATATTCCGGGACGCCCCGCCGAAACACCAAGACGCCACCACGGCGAAACAAGTATCGGTACCCCGGAACTTTCTGCGGCTTTGCCATGCCCCCCAACCGTTTTTGTAGCACATTTTGGAGCAGACCAGGCAGCCCGAAGCCCGAAGGCTAGGTCAAAGTGCGCTTTTCTGCGCAGTCTGAAGAAGGATGGTGGACAGGGCTGGATTCGAACCAGCGTACGGAAACCCGGGCAGATTTACAGTCTGCTGCCTTTAACCACTCGGCCACCTGTCCATGGGGTCCGCTTTGGGAAGCGGTCCAATGGCGAAACGATGCTTGCCTGTCAATGCCAGTCATGGGAAAGGCGCGGACATGAGACAATTTTCCCGTCACCGCCGCCCGGCCGGCGGCAACCAGCGTGGTCAGGCCGTTCGTTTCTGGGGTCGTCACGCCGTCCTCGCCGCGCTCGCCAATCCCGACCGCACCGTAAAGCGCGTCTGGGGCACGCGCGAGGCGCTGGGCCAGCTTGACCTGCCGCCGGTGATTCCGATCAGCTACGCCGATGTCGCCGATCTCGCCCGGCTCGTCGCGCGCGACGCGCCGCATCAGGGGCTGGTGATCGAGGTCGATCCGCTGGAGGGCGTTTTTCTCGGCGACCTGTTGCAGGAAGAGGTCGATG
>JAHCKJ010000082.1 GCA_026125835.1 Sphingopyxis sp. | reverse complement strand
TGGACCTGCTTGTAGACCCTGGGTTCGGCGATCCCCAACCGCTGGCGGGCGGCATCGAGCGGTTCGGCGAGCAGCGCCTCGATATCCTGATAGGCGATCTGCTGCGCGGCGCGGCCGATCCGCTGGCCCTCGCGCACCGCGCCATAGATCGGATAGCGTTTGCCGAACCCCTTGCGGATTTCGCGCGCGCCGGCCCAGGCGATGAACAGGGTGCCCCAGCTCGGCGTCTGGCTGTACGAAAAGGCGAGGACGCATTGTTCGCCCAGCGCGTCGCGGCCGTAACCGGTCAGGATGTGGAACAGGTCGTGCGTGTCGCGCAGCCGGTTGCCATAAAGTTCAAGCATGTCGTCATGGCGAGGCTGGCCGTGACGAAATTTGTCGAACTCGTCGACCAGCCCCTGCGCCGTCAGTCCCTCGCGTTCCATGAAGTCGACATAGGTACGCCCGACGCTGCCCTCCGGCAGCTGGCGCAACGTGTCGTGGTCGTCGAGCATGGCGGGCAGATATTGCCGCTCCGCCATCACCTTGCGCCCGGTCGGGGTCGCGAAAAAGCGCTCGGCCGAACGGGCAAAGCGACGGTCGCGCAGCGCCTCCAGGATATGAAACACCTGTTCGGTGTCTTCCTTGTCGGCGATCAGCTTGCGGAAATGGCGCCATGCCTTGAGCGGACGAAACCCGCCGTCGGTGCGATCGGGATGCGAGAGGGGGATGGTGGTCATCGCGAATCTCTTTTTCACATTCGGGTATGCCGCAGATAGCATTACTGACAATAATGTCAATAGATGAAACCGATCGCGATGACGCTGGACCGGTCGCCGCGATCACCGTAGCAGAACAATAACACAGCGGAGGGCGGCATGACGGATATTCCCGGCACGGACGGCGCACGATTGATGACTCTCGACGCGATGCGCGGTTTTGCCGTCATGGGCATATTGGCGATGAACATTATCGCCTTTGCAATGCCCGAAATGGCCTATGTGTCGCCGCGCGCCTATGGCGGCGAAACTTCATCCGACATCGCCGCCTGGGCATTTGGTTTCATCCTGTTCGACGGCAAGATGCGCGGGCTGTTCTCCATCCTGTTCGGCGCCAGCATGTTGCTCATCATCGACCGCGCCGCGGCGGGCGGGCAAAACCCGCGGTCGGTGCATTACCGGCGCATGGCGTGGCTCGCGGTGTTCGGCCTGTGCCATTTCTATTTCATCTGGTGGGGCGACATATTGTTCCTGTACGCCGCCATCGGTTGCCTGGCGTTTCGCTATCGCAACTGGGAAGCGGAGCGGCTGGTCAAACGGGCGCTCTGGCTGTTCGCGGTCGGCGTCGTGCTGACATCGTTGTTCTTCGGCGCGCAACTCGCCGTGGCCGGCGCTGCCGGCGATCCATCGTCGCCGATGGCGGAAGCGGGGCAGTCGTTGCGCGAGGAATATGCGGCGATCGACGACGAGGTTGCCGACGAACTGGCGCTGTTCCGCGGGCCTTATTTGCCGATCCTGCAGGACCGCCTCGACAATGCCGCCGATCCGCTGGTCATGGTGCTGATGTCCTTCTTTGAAACGCTGCCCCTGATGATGCTGGGCATGGCGCTTTATCGCAACGGCTTCCTGACCGGATCGTGGAACAGCGGCGAATACCGGCGGATGGCGACGCGCTGGCTGCCGCCGGGAGTCGCGCTCACCCTGCTGGTGGCGTGGATCCAGTGGCGCGCGGATTTCGACTATATCGTATCGATCAACGTCTTTCTGGCGTGGGCCGCCCCGGGACGGTTGATGATGACGATGGGCTATGCGGCCCTGCTGATCCTGCTCGTTCGCGCCGCAGCGAACAGCGCGTGGCTGGCGCGCGTGGCCGCGGCGGGCCGCGCCGCCTTTACCAACTATCTGGGGACCAGCATCGTGATGACCACGGTGTTTTACGGATACGGGCTGGGCCTGTTCGGCGAGGTCGGGCGCTGGTCGCTCTATCTCTTTTGCGCCGCGATGTGGGTGCTGATGCTATTGTGGTCAAAGCCCTGGCTCGACCGGTTTCACTATGGCCCGCTCGAATGGCTGTGGCGCAGCCTGGCGCGCGGACAGCTTCAACCGATGCGCAAGAGCGGCGCGGATCAATAGGTCACGGCGCGGCCGAAACCGGTCGGGCGCCGCTGGACCAGCGGATTGGCCTCGCGTTCGAGCGCGCTCAGCGTTTCCTCGAACAATTTGCGCAGTTCGACCACGCGCGGCAGATATTCGTCGGGGCTGATCTGGCTTTCGACGCAATGGCGCGCGAACATTTCGATGTCCTCGGCGACGGCGCCGAGCTTTTCGCCGCCGAACTGGCGCGCTTCGCTTTTCAGCGTATGCGCGGGCATCACCAGCCCGCGCGCGTCGCGCGCGCGCATCGCATCCTCGATCGCGGCCACCGATTTGGTCCCGTCCTCGCGAAAATAGCCCAGAATCCGCACGAACGCGGCGCCCAGCTGGGCGCGCGTGGCGCGAAATTCTTCCCAATCGACCAGGATTTCGTCCAATGCTCTGTCCCTTGGTATGCAAATTCGGTCGTGGTCCCGACCGACCCATGCCCCATTTGGGTAAAAAAGCCGTTACGGCGATCGGCGCCTGCCCGCCGAACCGCCCCATTTTGGATCAGCGGCGGACGCGCCAGCACTCCGCCCCGTCGCCTTCGCCGCCGCTTTCGGGTGTCACCGCCCAGCCATGCTCGGCGGCAAGCGCAGCGACTTCGCGCGCCGCGTTCGGATCGTCGGCGATCAGCAGCACCTCGGGCACATCGCGCATCGCCCGCGCCAGCCGCAGCGCGGGCCAGGGGCAGCGCATCCCGCGCGCGTCGACGACCGTCGCCGGCCGTTCATTCATCATAGGGATTGCGCGAATTGCGGAAATTGAGCCGCACCGGCACGCCCTGAAACCCCAGTTCCTTGCGCATCCCGTTGACCAGATAGCGGGTATAGCTGCCCGGCAAGGCGTCGGTACGGGTACCAAAGACGACAAAGGTCGGCGGCCGCGTGCGCGCCTGGGTGATATAGCGCAGCTTGATCCGCTTGCCGCCGGGCGCCGGCGGCGGGTTGGCATCGACCGCGCCCTCGAACCAGCGGTTGAGCTTTGCGGTCGAAACGCGGCCCGACCAGATCGCGCGCTGTTCGAACGCGACGCGGACCAGCGTGTCGATGCCCTTCCCCGTCGCACCCGACACGGTAAGCACCGGGACGCCCTTCACCTGGCTCAGCCCGTCGTCGAGCGCATTGCGGACGCCGTTGAACAGCGATGAAGCCTCCTCTGCCACATCCCATTTGTTGAGCGCGACAATCAGCGCGCGGCCTTCCTGCAGCACCCGGTCGGCGATGCGCAGGTCCTGCGCCTCCAGCCCTTTGGTCGCATCGAGCAGCAGCACAACGACCTCGGCAAAATCGACCGCGTGGAGCGCGTCGGCGACCGACAGCTTTTCCAGCTTTTCCTGCACCTTCGCCCGCTTGCGCATCCCGGCGGTGTCGAACAACTGGATCTCGTGGACCTCGCCGTCCTTTTCCCATTGCCAGTCGACGCGGATCGAATCGCGCGTGATTCCGGCTTCGGGACCGGTAATCAACCGGTCCTCGCCGATCATGCGGTTGATCAGCGTCGATTTGCCCGCATTGGGGCGGCCGACGATCGCCAGCTTCATGGGGCCGAGCGGCGCGTCGTCGTCTTCATCGCCTTCGGTGAGCAGCGGCGTGGCTTCAGCCTCGGCGGCGTCATGCGCCTCGACGATCGGGCGCAGCGCGTCGAACAGGTCGACGACACCCTCGCCATGTTCGGCGCTCAGCGCGATCGGATTGTCGAAGCCCAGCGAATAGCTTTCCATCAGGCCGTTTTCGCCCTGCTTCCCCTCCGCCTTGTTGACCAGCAGGATGATCGGCGTGTCCTCGCTGCGCAGCCAGCGCGCGATTTCCTCGTCGAGCGGGGTGACCCCGACGCGGCCGTCGATCATGAACAGCGCGGCGTCGGCCTCGCGCACCGCCTTTTCGGTCTGGACGCGCATCCGGCCGGGCAGCGTCGCCGCGTCCTGATCCTCGAACCCTGCGGTATCGACGATCGTGAATTTCAGCCCGAGCAGTTCGGCATCACCCTCGCGGCGGTCGCGCGTCACCCCCGGCTGGTCGTCGACAAGCGCCAGGCGCTTGCCGACCAGCCGGTTGAACAGCGTCGACTTGCCCACATTGGGGCGCCCGACAATGGCGATCGTCGCTGATCGCGACATCTGTATTTCCTTCGATAAATAGGGACAGTCCCTATTTAATTTGCGGCGGTCTCAGGTCGCCAGCCGGTCGCTCGATAAATAGGGAGGCGAAGCCCCCTATTTATCGGTCAGCGCCAGGCCGTGATCTGGCCGTCGTCGGCCAATATATACAGCACATTGTTCGCCACCACCGGCGGCTGCGACAGCGACGATTTGAATTCGGTCGACGCCAGCAGCGTGCCGTCGGTCGGCGAAAATTCGGCCAGCGTGCCTTCGCTGTTGACCGCGATCAGGCGGCCGCCGGCCAGAATCGGCCCGGTCCAGCGGATCGGATCCTTTTTCTTCTTTTCGGTTTCGACCCGGTACCGCGCCAGTTGCTGGATCCAGCGCACCTTGCCGGTGTTGCGCGCGACGCACAGCAGTTTGCCGTCGTCGGTCATCGCATAGACCCATTGGCCGATCACATAGGGAGTCGAAATACCGGCGATCGAAATTTCCCATGTCCGCTGGCCGGTGAGCAGTTCATAGCTGGCCATGCGGCCGCCCTGTCCCAGCGCGAACACGCGGCCGTTGTCGATGACCGGATCGGCGTCGACATCGGTCAGCGTCGACACCGACAGCGCCATCGAGGTGCGCGCCAGCGCGTCTTCCCACAGGTCGCGGCCGTTTTCGTAACGATAGGCCTGGACCTCGCCCGACGAGAAGCCGGCGACGATCGTGCCCTGCCCGGCCGCGGGCGACGCGGCGCCGAAAACGCTGCCGGGTTCGAGCGACGCGGTCGCCTGCCACAGTACGGCGCCGTTGGCCGCGTTGAGGGCGATGATCTGATTGTCCTGGCTGATGACATAGACACCGCCAAAGGCAATCGTCGGCGCACCGCGCAGCGGACCGCCCGGCTTCACCTTCCAGATGACCGACCCGTCGGCGGCGTTCAATGCCGCGACATCGCCGACGCCGCTCGTCGCGTAAACGACATTGCCGTCCACCCCGGCGCCGCCGCCGAACAGCGAGTTGCGAAACTCCTTGCCGGGGCTGCCGATGGCGGTGCTCCACAGCCGCGCTCCGGTGTCGGCGGCAAAGGCGGTGACCACCGCATCGGTGTCGACCGCGAACAGGCGGTTGTCGGCCACGACCGGCGCGGCGGCAAGCCGCTGCTTGTTCGTGCTGCCCGCGATATTGGCTTGCCACAAGCGGCTGCGCGTCGCGCCGAGCGCGGGGTGCCCCATCGATTTCGACGCGTTGCCGCCCGACTGCGGCCAGGCCGCATTCACCGCCGGTTCGGGCAAAACCACGGCGATGGCAGCGGTGGCTGGATCGACCTTAACGCTGCTGTCGTTCGACAGGATCGACACGCGCTCGCCGACGGTCGGCGTCTTGGGTCCGCCGTCACCCTTGAACGCGCCACAACCGGCGAGCGGCAGCGCCAGCAGCGCTGCATAGATTCCCAAACGCGTCTTCCGCATATTAATTGGCTTCCTCGGTTTTGGCGGCTGCCGCTGCGCCCTGCGCGGCATTGCCTTTCTGGTCCGCGGCGCCCGGCGCCGCCGTTTTGGTTTCCGCACCCGCGCTGGCGGCGGCCCGGTCGTCGACGGCATCGACGCCCAGCATCCCCGCCATCTGCACCGACCGTGACTGCAGCGACTTGGGGACGCCCGGCAGTTTGGCGATACGGCCGTACAGCGCCCCGGCCTGGTCATATTGGCCAAGCTGGTAATGCGCGGTGGCCGACAGTTCGGCAGCGCTGGCAAACCAGCTCGACACCGGATCCGTGGCATCGACCAGCGGCTTCATGCGCGCGATTACCGCCTCGGGTTTCAGGCTGTCATATTCGAATGCGGTCTGCCGGATCAGCGCCAGGTCACGCAGCGCCCGGTCGATTTTATTGTCCGCCGCGATGCCGGCCATCAGCGCCGCCGCACCCTTCAGATCGCCATTCTGCGCCTTGATATTCGCCTGCTGCATCACGGCCACGGCGCGATACGCCGGCTCGCTGCCCGCGGCGAGTTTTTGCAATTCGCCATTTGCGGCCGCGGGCTGGCTGCCTGCCAGTTTTCCAAACGCCGCGATCAGTTCCTCCGCGCGCTCGCCGCGTACCGTTTCCTGGTGATGGCCCCAGTAAAGATAGCCCCCAAACGCCAGCACCGCGGCCAGCACGCCGCCGATAATCCACCGGCCATAGCGTTGCATGATCGTATCGAGCCGGTCCTTGCGGACGGCTTCATCGACTTCCTGCAACAGCGCGGCGTCGTTGGTGGGGCGCAGGGCCAATCAAACCTCCATCAAACAGTCATGGCGTCGGGCCAACAGCCCGCCGCGGCTTCCTTAGCGACGGTGCGGAAAAACGCCAAGCGATTCACTCGGCGTCGCCTTTCGCGGATCGATCGCATCAACCGGCGTAGGTCTGATCCTCGGTCGGGAATGAACGCAACCTGACTTCGTTCGCATAATTCTGGACCGCGCCGCTGACGACCCCTGCCATATCCTCGTATTTTTTAACGAACTTGGGGACGCGCTCGAACATGCCCAGCATATCGTCGGTGACCAGCACCTGCCCGTCGCAGCGCGCCGACGCACCGATGCCGATCGTCGGACAGGCGACCTTCTCGGTGATCTCGATCGCGATCGATTCGAGCACGCCCTCGATGACAATCGAAAAGGCGCCGGCCTGCGCCACCGCCACCGCATCCTCGACGATCGAGCGCGCCTCCTCCTCGCTCTTGCCGCGCACGCCCTAACCGCCGAGGATATTCACCGCCTGCGGGGTCAGCCCGACATGGCCCATTACCGGGATGCCGCGCTGGGTCAGGAATTCGATCGTCGGCGCCAATACCTTGCCGCCCTCGACCTTCACCGCCGCCGCGCCGGTTTCCTTCAGCAGCCGCGCGGCATTGTCGAACGCCTGCTCGGGGCTTCCTTCATAGCTGCCAAAGGGCATGTCGACGATGACCGCCGCGTGATAACTGCCGCGCACCACCGCGGCGCCGTGCAGCGCCATCATCTCCATCGTCACCCCGACCGTGTGCGGCAGGCCGTAGATCACCTGCGCCAGCGAATCACCGACCAGCAGCATGTCGCAATGCGGATCGAGCAGCTGCGCCATGCGGACGGTGTAGGCGGTCAGCATCACGATCGGCTCGCCCCCCTTGCGCTGGCGGATCCGCGGCACCGTCAGCCGCTTCATCGGCTGCGGCGTCGGATTGGCGCGGCTGGTGGAGGTATCGAGGGTGAGCGTTTTCGGGGTCGTGGACATGGCGCGCGGCTTAGCCGTTTATGCTGCGGTGCGAAAGCGACAAAGCCGCCCAATGTTATTTCTGATTGACTCAATGTTAAAAATATCTGACATAGAGTTCGAATCATATGACATGGAGATCGACAGATGTCGTTTCGCGAAAAAATCCACTGGGTCGCCTTCATCGCCATGCTGCTGGCGTTCGGCTGGTATTTCCTGGCTTTCCCCTGGCGCGATGCCGCGTCGCCCGCGGCATTGTGGGCGGCGGGCGGGATGCTGGTCCCGCTGACGATCGGGATCATCGTCGTGATGACGGTGGCGACCGCGATCATGGCGATCCTCGGCCGCGGCGAGGTGCATATCGCCGAGGACGAGCGCGACCGGAATATCCACTGGTACGGCACGCATCTCGCCGATTATCCGATGGGGGTCGGCACCTGGACCGGGATCGGCCTGATCTTTGCCGAAGCCCCGCCCGCGATCCTGCTCAACCTGCTGCTTGCGATGGTGGTGATGTCCGAACTGCTGCGGATCGGGTCGCAGATCTGGCTTTACCGGCGCAGCTGAGCCACGCCCTGACCCCGATTCCGGAGACTGCTCATGTCACTTGTCGAAAAAATCGGCTGGGCGACGCTGGTCGCGATCCTGCTCGCTGCCAGCCATTATTTTCGCGGGCCGCTGGCCGGGCTCGTGCCGCTGGCCGCCCCCACGCTTGACCAGCGGAGCGACGCCCATGGCTAAACTCCCGTTCACCAACGACATCCGCACCCTGCGCTTTCTGGCGGGCGAGATGACGCAAGGCGATCTTGGCGATCGCGTCGGCGTGACGCGGCAGACGATCGCGGCGATCGAACAGGGGAAATACTCGCCCTCGCTGGAAGTCGCGTTCCGCGTCGCGCAGGTGTTCGGCAAGCCGCTGGAGGCCGTGTTCCTGTGGGACGGCGACGCGGATTGAAACGCGCGGCCGCGCGGCCCGGCCCACGCCGCTCCCCGGTGGCGTCGGGCCGGGTTTGGGCGGTGATGGGGTGGGGAGCGGACCTTTAACCTCGTCATGCTGAACTTGTTTCAGCATCCATGGCCTT
>JAHCKJ010000081.1 GCA_026125835.1 Sphingopyxis sp. | reverse complement strand
GCCGATGTTATCAATGTTAACCAGCCCGTTGCTTCGGGCGGTTTCCTCGGTGGCAATGGTACGCTGACCGAAGATTTCCTCGCGATCAGCACCGGCGCCACCTATCGCAGCGATCGCTGGACATTGACCGGGCGCGCCGAATATCGCGATGGTGAAATCGCCAATCGTTACGGGCTGACGCTCGGCGGCCTGCGCCAGCTCGGCGAAGGCCGCGCGCTCGGTGCGCTGTTCACCTACGCCAAAGCCGGCGGCAGCGGCACAACGCCGACGACCGAGGTCATCAATTTCGAAATGAGCTGGGCGCACCGCCCCGCAGACTCGCGTGTGTCATGGCTCAACAAAAGCGAATTCCGGTCGGACAAGGTCCGCGACGCCATCGCGGGTCAGCCCGGCCCGATCGGCGGCGGCGCGCTGACGATCGACGGCGACGCGACCAGCCGCCGCCTGCTCAACAGCCTGTCGGTCAACTGGACCCCGCTCGGAGACCGCGACAGCCGGCGCGGCGCTGGCCGCGCATGGTTCGAACGCGGTGAATTCGCGCTTTTCTGGGGTACGCGGTACAATTTCGACAAGTTCGGCGCGGATGACATCAAGGGCTGGTCGAACCTGATCGGCGCCGATTTCCGCTTCAATCTGGGCGAGAATGTCGACGTCGGCGCGTCGGGAACGGTGCGCGTCGGCACCGATGCTGACACTGTTAACTGGGCGGGCGGCCCGACGGTGACGCTGGCGCCGATGAAGAATGCCAACATCACTTTCGGATATAATTTCGCAGGGTTCCATGACCGCGATTTCGAAGACGCGCGCTATTCGCGGTCGGGGGCGTATGTAACATTCAAGCTGAAGTTCGACCAAACAAGCTTTGCGGGATTGGGGCTGTAGAACGCCGTCGCCCCCGCGAAGGCGGGGGCCGCTCGCAGCCTAATCTGCAATGGCGGGAGAAACCGGTAGCGGCCCCCGCCTTCGCGGGGGCGACGGACCGCCTCATCAATCCGCGAACAGCAAAACCGGCGTTTCGATCAGCTTTTTCAGCGCCTGGACATAACTCGCGGCATCCCAGCCATCGACCACGCGGTGGTCACAGCTGATCGACAGGTTCATCAGCTTGGCGCGGCGAATGTCGTCGCCGTCGAAAACCGGGCGTTCGACAATCTTGTTCGGGCCGATAATCGCGACCTCGGGCCGGTTGATCACCGGGGTCGTCGCGATGCCGCCCAGCGGGCCGAGCGAGGTGATCGTCAGCGTCGATCCCGACAGCTCGTCGACCTTCGCTTTTCCAGTCCGCGCAGCCTCAGCCAATCGGCTGATTTCGCTCGCCAATTGCCAGACATTCTTGTCCTGCGCGTCGCGGATCACCGGGACCATCAATCCCGCATCGGTCTGCGTCGCCATGCCCAGATGCACCGAACCGTAGCGCGTCACCACGCCCGCTTCATCGTCATAGCGCGCGTTGATCATCGGAAACTGCGGAATCGTGCGGCAAATCGCGACGATCAGGAAAGGTAACATCGTCAACTTCGGCCGTAGGCCGCGATTGGCATTCAAATCGGCGCGCATATCCTCGAGCGCGGTGACGTCCATTTCCTCGACATAGGTAAAATGCGGGATCGCGCGCTTCGACGCCGCCATATTCTCGGCAATCTTGCGCCGCATGCCGATAACCTTGATCGGCTCGTCGGCCCGGGCGCGGCCGGCGCCGGGGCTATGGTAGCCTTGTCCGCTGCTGTAGCGCAGGAAAGCGTCGAGATCGGCGTGGCGGATACGGTCGCCGTCGCACTGCACCTGCCCCAAATCGATCCCCAAATCCTTCGCGCGAGCGCGAACGGCAGGCGATGCAAGGACTTTGGCGTCGTGATGGACAGCGACAGTCGGTGCCGCCGGAGCCGCCGGCCTTTGCGAAGACTCTTCGGCCGGTTTCGGCGCCTCTGCAGCCGATGTTAACTCTGTTACCTTGGGTTCAGGCACCGGATCGGCCCCCGGGGTTTCAGCTTCGATCTGCGCTTCGACCGCGGTGTCCGCCGGCGGCGCTTCGACATCGCCCTCGGCGTCGGTTTCGATCACCGCCAGCGTCGATCCGATCGCGATCAGGTCGCCGACCTCGCCGGCCAGCTCGACGACAATCCCCGATACGGGCGATTCCATCTCGACGGTTGCCTTGTCGGTCATCATGTCGGCGAGCTGGGCGTCTTCCTCGACGCGCTCGCCGACCTTGACATGCCAGGCGACGATTTCGGCCTCGGCGATACCTTCGCCAATGTCGGGCAGACGGAATGAATAGCGAGCCATTGGCGTCAGTCCTTCAAAATCTTGGTCAGCGCGGTCGCGATACGGACCGGACCGGGGAAATAGGCCCATTCGAGGCTGTGCGGATAGGGCGTGTCAAAGCCGGTGACGCGCTCGACCGGGGCTTCGAGGTGGTAAAAACAGCGTTCCTGCACCAGCGCGGCCAATTCGGCGCCAAAACCCGAGGTGCGCGTCGCTTCGTGGATCACCAGGCAGCGCCCGGTTTTCTTCACCGATGCCTCGATCGCATCGATATCGAGCGGAAGAAGTGTCCTTAGATCAATAATTTCCGCATCGACCTTCAATTCCTCCACAATCGTTTTCACGACGTGGACCATGGTGCCATAAGCGAGCACCGTCAGCGCCTCGCCCTCGCGTACCGTCGCCGCCTTGCCAAGCTCGATACGATAATGCCCCTCGGGCACCGCGCTCGCGGGGTGTTTGGACCATGGCTCGACCGGACGGTCGTAATAACCGCTGAACGGGCCGTTATAGATACGCTTCGGCTCAAGGAAGACGACCGGGTCATTGTCCTCAATCGCCGCGATAAGCAGACCCTTGGCATCATAAGGGTTTGAAGGAATGACGGTTTTTACGCCGCAAATATGCGTCATGATCGATTCGGGCGACTGGCTGTGCGTCTGACCGCCGAAAATACCGCCGCCGAACGGGGTGCGAACGGTCATCGGACAGATATAGTCGTTAGCCGAGCGGTAACGCAGCCGTGCGGCTTCGCTGACCAGCTGGTCGAGTCCGGGGTAGATATAATCGGCGAACTGGATCTCGGGGACCGGGCGCAAGCCATAGGCGCCCATGCCGACCGCGACCCCGATAATCCCGCATTCGTTGATCGGGGTATCGAAAACGCGGGTTTTCCCGTGCTTTTTCTGCAAACCGGCGGTCGCGCGGAACACGCCGCCGAAATAGCCGACATCCTCGCCCATCACCACGACGTTGCTGTCGCGTTCGAGCATCACGTCCATCGCGCTGTTGATCGCCTCGATCATGTTCATGGTCTTGGTCGCGGTTTGGGTATCAGTGCTCATCACTCGGGCTTCCAGTCAGGACCAAACTTCGCTTCCTGCTCGGCGAGCATCTGCGTGCATTGTTCCTTGAGATGCCAGGGCATGTCCTCAAACACATCCTGGAACATGGTTTCGAACGGCTGGTGCATACCATGCCCCAAAATACCAAGCTTTTCCGATTGCTTCTGCGTCGTTTTTACCAAATCTTCGAGCTCAGCCCGTTGTGCTTCGTGCCGCGCGCCATCCCATTCGCCCAGCGTTTCGAGGTGCTGGCGCAGCCGCGCGATCGGATCACCGAACGGCCATGCGGAGGCTTCGTCGGCGGGGCGATACGCGCTCGGGTCGTCCGACGTGCTGTGCCCTTCACTGCGATAGGTGAAATGCTCGATCAGCGTCGGACCATTATTGGTTCGGGCCCGATCGGCGGCCCACTGTGTCGCGGCATAGACCGCGAGAGGGTCGTTGCCGTCGATCCGCAGCCCGGCAATGCCATAGCCCACGGCGCGCGCCGCAAAGGTCGTGCGTTCGCCGCCGGCAAAGCCCGAAAAGCTGGAGATCGCCCACTGGTTGTTGACGACATTGAAGATGACCGGCGCGTTATAGACCGTCGCAAAGGTCAATGCCGAATGAAAGTCCCCTTCGGCCGACGACCCCTCTCCGCACCACACCGTTGCGATGCGGCTGTCGCCTTTCGAAGCCGACGCCATCGCCCAGCCCACCGCCTGTGGATATTGCGTCGCGAGGTTGCCCGACACGCTGAAGAAGCCATGTGCGGGCGCCGAATACATAATCGGCAGCTGGCGCCCGAGCAGATGATCGCCCCGGTTCGAATAGATCTGGTTCATCATCTGGATCAGCGGATAGTCGCGCGCGATCAAAATGCCCTGCTGGCGATAGCTCGGGAAACACATGTCGGCGCGGTCGAGCGCCATGGTCGAGGCCACCGATGTCGCCTCTTCGCCGGTGCATTTCATGTAAAAGCTGGTCTTGCCCTGGCGCTGGGCGCGGAACATGCGGTCGTCGAAAGCGCGAACGAGCATCATGTAGCGCAGCATCGTGCGCAGCCGTTCGGGGCTCAGCTTGGGATCCCATTGCCCTTTCGCCTGCCCGTCGAAATCGAGCACGCGGACCAGGCCGTAACACAGGTCGCGCATCGCATCGGGCTTGGTCGCCTCGGATGGCCGCGGCGTCGCATCGACGGCAGGAACGGCAATATCGCCAAAGTCGGGCGTGTCGCCCGGGCGATAGCGCGGTTCGGGGATATGAAGCGACAGCGGCGGCAGATTGCTTGCCGGGCGCCGGTCCGTTTCGGGCATATCATCTTCCCATTGCGGCGCGAATCAGCGCCTAGTTATATTTCAGCGTGGCGACATATTATTTCGGTCGCCATATGAATGCAACGCCAGCGATCAAACCGCCACCGGTGCCGAAATATGAGCCTGCGGCGCATAATCCTGGACCCCGAAGTCATCGAAGTTATAGCCGAAAATACTGTCCGGTCGGCGCAGAATACGTAGCTTCGGGGCGCCATCGGGTACCCGTCCCAACTGCTGCTCCACCAGTTCGGCGTGATTGAGATAGAGATGCACGTCACCCCCGGTCCACACCAGTTCATGCGCGTGCAGGCCGCACTGGTCGGCGACCATGCGGGTCAGCATCGCCGCCTCAAACACATTGAACGCGAAACCAAGCCCCAGATCGCATGAACGCTGGAACAACAGGCACGACAGCCCTCCATCGCTGCGGACGTGGAATTGATAGGTCATGTGGCAGGGCGGCAGTGCCATGCGGTCGAGATCGGCGACATTCCATCCGGTGAAGATATGCCGCCGCGACCCCGGATTCGTCTTAAGTCCCTCGATCAGCGCCGCAATCTGGTTGTGTCCTTCGTCGGCGCGGCGATACAACCCGTCTCCCGCCGGTTCATAGCGCGGCCAGTTGACCCATTGATGGCCATAGACGGGGCCAAGGTCGCCCCATCGCGTCGCAAACGCGTCATCGGCAATGATCCGCGCCTCGAATTCCTCGGCGCTGATCGCCTCGCCGCTCGCCTGGCGATATTTTTCAAGCGGCCAGTCGGTCCATATCTTCACGCCTTGCGAGACGAGCGAACGGATATTGGTGTCGCCGGTCAGGAACCACAGCAGTTCGCGCAGCGCCGTTTTCCAATAGACGCGTTTGGTCGTCAGCAATGGAATTGCATCGTCCCTCAGCGAGAATCGCATCGTTTCACCGAACAGCGACCGCGTTCCGACCCCGGTTCGATCGACCCGCTCGTCGCCCTCGACCCAGATCCGGCGCATCAGGTCGAGATATTGCAGCTCATAATGGACGGATTCAGGCAAGACTCGCTCCCGGGCTGGTGATCCTTTGCTAAGCCGACCGCGCCATGCCGACAAGGGCGCAGCAGCTTTGCGCTCAGAATGGGTCCGAAGCGGCGCAGTCGCCAATTGGCGAATCCACCCCGCAGGCGCATGAAATTTGCCATGACCCTGCTCGCGCCCACCGACCAGCCGCCCGGTCGGTCAGATATTGCCGGTTTCGTTGCCGCCGATGCCGAAGACGACATTGAGCGCGATCTGCTGCGCCCGCATTTCCTCGTCGATCGCGAGACGCTGCTCTTGGCGGGGTTCGACGCCTTTGGCAGGCTCGTCTGCGTCGAACGCACTGGCGGCGACAACGCCAGCCGCTGCATAATCCCGCCGCGCTGCTGGCGCAGCCTGATCGGCAGCGGCGTCGTCGCGGTGACCATGGCGCACAACCATCCGTCGGACGATCCCCGCCCGAGCGCCGCCGACACGCGGACGACGCAGGAAGCGGCGCTTTTCCTGCGCACGATCGACATTGACTTGGCCGATCATCTGATTTTCGTAACCTATGGGCATTTCAGCTTTCGAAGCGCCGGATTGCTGTAGTTGCTGCAATGCTGGCCGATGTGCCGATTGGCGCTTGAAGTTCGGTGATTGCGCGTCTAGAGGACCGCCCTGCCTTCGCGGCGGCCCTTGGGTCGCAGCGCGGAACGGTCGGGGAGTAGCTCAGCCTGGTAGAGCACTGTCTTCGGGAGGCAGGGGCCGGAGGTTCGAATCCTCTCTCCCCGACCAATTTCCTGCATATTGAAGATTCTGCACTGTCGCTTCTTGTAAGTCGGCGCACAACATCCTAGATTTGTTCTACGCCGCTATGGTTTTCCCCCTTTCCATCGCGGCGAGTGTCCCGTCAGCATTGACGTGGGCGCGTCCTCCCTGGACCCTGGCCACCTCGTACTTCGGTACGGGGTGGTTTTTTATTCGGCAGCCTGCGGAAGCGCACCGGCGTCGGGGAAGGCTTGCGCTGCCGCAGTCACCAATCCGGCGAACCAGCGCGCCAGATCGTCACAGCGCCGCGTATCGGGCTGGCGCTCGGCAGTCAGATAGAGGCTGCGGTCGATTTCGACCTGCACCGCATGAATGCCGACCGACGGGCGGCCATGGGTCCGGACAATATGGCCCCCGGCATAGGGCAGATTGAGCGATACGGGCACCTTCAAACCCCGCGCCGCATCCATGACGACGTCGACCAGCCAGCCCCCCGCCGTCTTGCCGAAATGATCGCCCACCACGATTCGCGCGCCATAACCGGGCTGGCCAAGCGGAAGCGGCGGCATCGAATGCAGGTCGATCAGGACGGCGTGTCCGAAACGGCCCAGCGCAGCGACCAACTCGGCGGCCAGCGCCGCATGATAGGGCCGATGAAACTGCTCAAGCCGCCAGTCGAAAGCCGCGCGATCGATCGGCTGTTTCCAAAGCGCGCCGCAATCGGCAAGCCGCGTCGGCACAACCCCCAGCCCGGCCCGTTCCTTGCGCCCCGGTGCGGAAAATTGCGACCGCATCGGCGGTGCGACCTCGCCCGGCGCCATCTGCCCTTCACTGCGATTGCAGTCCGCGACCGCGCGCGCCCAATATGCCTCGACCACCGTCGCGCCGGCGGCGGTCGCGCGGGCGGCAATCCGGTCGCACCAGCGATCCTCCAGCCGCTCGAGGTCGCCCTGCCCGACCCGCGCCGCATCCAGTATCTCGGGCGGATATCTCCGTCCGGCGTGGGGCACCGACACCACCACCGGCGTCGCCGCGTCCGGACGGTGAACGCCTAGGGCAGCGGACGGGAGGGCGCTGGAATACATCGACGGGACGTGGCAAAAAAGTGGGCGCAAATCCAGCGCCGCCAAGTCAATTTGTTAAATCTCTGCCGCTATGGCGGATATGGCATTAAGGATGCTGCCGACCGGAACCGGCCAATTCAAGCGATCAGGGGACAGATTTCAACATGATTCGCATTCTTCTGGCCGAGGATGATGACGTGATGCGCGAATATCTCGCGCGCGCGCTGACCAGCGCAGGCTACCATGTCACCGCGGTCGATCGCGGTACCGCCGCGGTCCCCTATATCGATTCGGGCACATTCGACCTTTTGCTGTCGGACATCGTGATGCCCGAAATGGACGGCATCGAACTTGCCCAGCATACGGCCAAGGCGGCGCCGCAAACGCAGGTGATGTTCATCACCGGCTTTGCCGCGGTCTCGCTGCGCGCCGAGGAAAATGTGCCGCAGGCCAAGCTGCTGTCGAAGCCGTTTCACCTAAAGGATCTGGTGCGCGAGGTCGATCAGCTCTTCGGCCGCAGCGACCGGTCGCACCAACAATAACGACCTGCGGTCGCGCGAAGGGCTTGCCAAGCGCGGCGCGGGATATTAGGGGGCGCGTCACCCCAAGGGATGGGCGTGTAGCTCAGTGGTAGAGCACTGTGTTGACATCGCAGGGGTCGCAAGTTCAATCCTTGCCACGCCCACCATTAAAAACGCCGCCACCCGACCGGGTTGGCGGCGTTTTTGCTTTCCGCCGCAGCTTACCCCATCCCGCGCGCCAGATTACCGCGCGACGCATCGCCGACCTGACTCCCCCCGTCGCAGTCGAGGATCGTGCCCGTGATATAGGATGCGGCGGGCGAGCACAGGAACACCGCCGATTCGGCGACCTCCTCGATCTTGCCCCAGCGCTTCATCGCGATGCGGTCGAAATGCGACTGGCGCGTCGCGGCATCGGGCGCGAGCCGCTTCATCCCCTCGGTATCGGCAATCGGCCCCGGCGAAATGCCGTTCACCCTGACCTCTGGCCCCCACTCAAGCGCCAGTACGCGAATCAACTGATTGATCCCCGCCTTCGCGGCGCAGGCATGCGCCTGCAGGGCCGACGCGTTGACCGCCTGCC
>JAHCKJ010000080.1 GCA_026125835.1 Sphingopyxis sp. | reverse complement strand
GATCGACACCACCGATGTCTCGCGCACCACCACCGGGCACAGCAATTTCCTGCGCAGCGCCGCCGCATGCCGTGACTTCGTCGATGTCGTTGCAGGAAAACGAACGCGGCCGGAACGAACGGCAACCCATCTGGCGCACGTCTTCCGCTTGCTTCCCGATCCGGCAACGCCCAAGGATCAGGACGAAGCGATCTGTAACCGGGTTCCGCCACCCCAACAGCCATGACCACCCAATCCCCCCTCGACGATTTCAAGGCCGCGCTCTCCAGCGTCGCGCGCGCGGTGACGCGCGATGCCGAGGTCGAGGTCGGCTTTACCGCCGACGCGCCCGCACAGGTCGGCAAGGCGATCAAGGTGCCGACACCGTCGCGTACGCTGCCGGCGGATCAGGTGGCCGAGGCGCGCGGCTTTGCCGACGGCTATGCGCTGCGGATGAAGCATCACAGCGAGAAGGTTCACGCCGCCGCCCGTCCCGCCGAACCGGTTGCGGCCGCCGCGTTCGATGCGATGGAGCGCGCGCGCATCGAGGCGCTTGGCGCGCGCCATATGGACGGCATGCGCGCCAATCTGTCGGCCAGTCTGGCGATGCGGATGCGCAGCGATCCGATCAGTCGCGCGCAGGGCCGCGACGACGTGCCCATGTCGAGCGCGCTCGAACTGCTGCTGCGCGAGGCGCTGACCGGGCAGCAGGCGCCGCAGGGCACCGAAACCGGCCTGTCGCTGGTCCGCGAGCGGATCGCGCGCGATGCCGGCGGCGATATCACGGCGCTGTCGATGCTGCTCGACGACCAGGCAGCGTTCGCCGAAACGGCGAAACTCGCGCTGCGCCACCTCGACCTGATCCAGTCCGACGACCCGGCCGAAGAAGGCGGCGAGGACGGCGGCGAAGAGGACGAGAGCGAGGCCGAGGAAAGCCGGGAAGAGCAGGACAGCGAGGATGGCGGCGCTGGTGAAAGCCAGGTCGACGCACGCGCCGAAATGGCGGGCGATCAGGCGGACGACGGCGACAGCGACCCCGACGCGCAGGAAATGGAAGCCGACGGCGAACCCGAAATGGGCGGCGAAGGCGACGAGGGGATGCTGCCGGTGCGTCCCAACCGCCTGCCGACCGATGTTCCCGACTTCAACTATGTGCGCTTTACCGACAAGCATGACGAGATCATTCTGGCGACCGAGTTATGCGATGCCGACGAGCTGACCCGCCTGCGCGCCTATCTGGATCAACAGATGGCGCATCTGCAGGGTGCGGTCACCAAACTCGCGAACCGGCTGCAGCGGCGCTTGATGGCGCAGCAGAACCGCGCGTGGGATTTCGACCAGGAGGAAGGCCAGCTCGACGCCGCGCGGCTCGCCCGCGTCATCGTCTCGCCCGGCCAGTCGCTGAGTTACAAGATCGAGCGCGATACCGATTTCCGCGACACGGTGGTCACCTTGCTGATCGACAACAGCGGTTCGATGCGCGGCCGCCCGATCAGCATCGCGGCGATCAGCGCCGACATCCTCGCGCGTACGCTCGAACGCTGCGGCGTGAAAACCGAAATCCTCGGCTTCACGACGCGGACGTGGAAGGGCGGACAGAGCCGCGAGGACTGGCTGGCTGCCGGGCGCCCGCCCCACCCCGGTCGCCTCAACGACCTCCGCCACATCATCTACAAACCCGCCGACGAACCCTATCGCCGCGCGCGCAAGTCGCTGGGGCTGATGATGCGCGAGGGGCTGCTCAAGGAAAATATCGACGGCGAAGCGCTGTCATGGGCGCACAGCCGCATCATCGGCCGCCCGGAGGAGCGCCGCATCCTGATGGTGATTTCGGACGGCGCGCCGGTCGACGACAGCACCTTGTCGGTGAACCACGGCGCCTATCTCGACCAGCATCTGCGCCAGGTTATCGACTGGATCGAAAACCGCTCCCCCGTAGAACTCTGCGCGATCGGCATCGGCCACGACGTGACGCGCTATTACAGCCGCGCGGTGACGATCATGGACGCCGAGCAGCTGGGCGGCACGATGGTCGAACAGCTGGCGGGTCTTTTCGACATTGATTGAGTGACCTTGCAGGACAGCGGCTTTTCAGTTCGGGTCAATTGCCGATTATGTAAACTTTCACTCGAGTTCTGCCATAATTCGAGGTTTTCGCATCAATCCACCGGAGGCAAAATGTCCGTGTGGTTGAGACGATCGACGAGATTCTGGCACAGGCGACTGAGGCGAGCGGCGCGCCATGCGGCAGTTTCTAACTCTGTCATAGTCATGCGCTGCCTGCGTATCGTTACATTTGACGGTCCATCCCTTCGCACATCGTGAAATGTGACGCCCCAGCCGGGTAAAACCTGCATACGCGAATGGGCGGCCAGATTCCGGAGGTCGCTTTGGTCTTTCAGCCGATCTAGGAACATTTTTGCCCAACACTGATATTCAAGCAGGGGGGCGATCGCGAAGGCTTGCCGAA
Organism: Sphingopyxis sp.; assembly: GCA_026125835.1. Classification (GTDB taxonomy): domain Bacteria; phylum Pseudomonadota; class Alphaproteobacteria; order Sphingomonadales; family Sphingomonadaceae; genus Sphingopyxis. Next base: position 6,139 of record JAHCKJ010000080.1, on the reverse strand, counting down.
GAAATGACATCCGCTGGTCAGCTGAATGCGGGAAACTGTCTCGAAGGGCGGCGTAGTGCGGCAGCCTTGAGGCTCTGACGCAAATTTCGCCAAGCGTGCTTTCGATATAGCCATAGGCCGAAACAATCGCCCCGCGGAACAACAGCGTAGCCTCAACATCCCCGCGACGCGACCAGGGATTTGCCTCTACCTCGTATGCGCTTCGACGGTGTGATTTGGGCGGTGGATCGCGAAGCAGGGTCGTCAGTGACGAAAACCAATAGTCTGACATATAGCTGCTGCCCTCGAGTACGGTGACGAATTACTGCGAATACCTAACTCACCGCCGGAATTCGATCCCGAGGTTCGAAGCAAGGTAAATCGCCCATGGGACCACCCGTCGCCCACTCTCACGCCATTGCAAGCGACGCGAAGCAATCGAGAGCAGTATAGGGCTGTGCTGGATTGCTTCGCTTCGCTCGCAATGACGTAGGCCTGCCCACGGGCGACACCCCACGTGACAACCCCCTCCCCCCTCGTTACAAACTGCCCTCGGAGCAGCAGGGACTCGCGGCCTGACGACGAGAGCCGCTGCGCCGGAAAATCATGCTGTGGTCGCCAGCATGGCTTGGGGCTGCACCGATCAAGGTGCGCGGCTGAGGGGGCGACTGTCACATGAAAATAGCATCCGACCTGTTCATCGAATGCCTGGAAGAAGAAGGCGTCGAGTATATTTTCGGCGTGCCGGGCGAAGAAAATCTCGACTTTCTCGACAGCCTGTCGCGGTCGAAGAAGATCAAGCTCATCCTGACCCGGCACGAACAGGGCGCGGGGTTCATGGCCGCAACCTATGGGCGCCACACCGGCAAGACCGGCGTCTGCCTGGCGACGCTCGGCCCCGGCGCGACCAACTTCGTGACCGCGGCCGCCTATGCCCAGCTCGGCGGGATGCCCATGATGATGATCACCGGGCAAAAGCCGATCAAGAAATCCAAACAGGGGCGGTTCCAGATCCTCGACGTCGTCGCGATGATGTCGCCGATCACCAAATTCACCCACCAGATGGCGTCGTCGGACAATATCCCCAGCCGGGTGCGCGAAGCGTTTCGCCTGGCCGAGGAGGAGAAGCCGGGCGCGGTGCACATCGAACTTCCCGAGGATATTGCCGACGAACATACCGATTCGACGCCGCTGAAGCGCAGCCATTCGCGCCGCCCGACCGCCGACGTCAAATCGATCCGCGAGGCGGTGAAGGCGCTGGAGGAAGCCAAATCCCCCGTGCTCGTCATCGGCGCCGGCGCCAACCGTACGATGACCAGCCGGATGCTGCTGCAATTTATCGAAAAGACCGGCATCCCCTTTCTCACCACCCAGCTCGGCAAGGGGGTGATCGACGAGCGGCATCCGAAATTCCTCGGCTGCGCGGCGCTGTCGGCGGGCGATTTTGTCCACCGCGCGGTCGAGGCGTCGGATTGCATCGTCAACCTCGGCCATGACGTGATCGAAAAACCGCCTTTCTTCATGAAGCAGGGCGGCCCGACGGTCATCCATGTGTCGACCAAGACCGCCGAGGTCGATCCGGTCTATTTCCCCGACATCGAGGTGATCGGCGATATCGCCAACGCGGTGTGGCAGATGAAGGAGGACATCGTCCCCAACGGCGGGTGGAAATTCGACCATCTGCTCGCCTATCGCAAGGCCGAGGTCGAGCATACGGCGCCGCTGGCCGAAGATGCGCGATTCCCGATCTTTCCCCCGCATCTGGTGCAATCGATCCGCGATTCGATGCCCGACGACGGGATCATCTGCCTCGACAATGGCGTGTATAAAATCTGGTTTGCGCGCGGCTACACCGCCTATCGCCCCAACACCGTGCTGCTCGACAATGCGCTGGCGACGATGGGAGCGGGCCTGCCGAGCGCGATGATGTCGGCGATGCTTTACCCCGACCGCAAGGTCATGGCGATCTGCGGCGACGGCGGCTTCATGATGAACAGCCAGGAGATGGAAACCGCGGTGCGGCTGGGCCTGAACCTCACCGTGCTGATCCTCAACGACAACAGCTATGGCATGATCCGCTGGAAACAGGCGAATATGGGGTTCAAGGATTGGGGGCTGACCTATGGCAACCCCGATTTCGTCAAATATGCCGAAAGCTATGGCGCGCACGGCCACCGCGTGACGAGCGCCGCGCATCTGCAAGAACTGCTGGCGCACGCGCGCGATACGCCGGGCGTCCACCTGATCGACTGCCCGGTCGATTATTCGGAGAATGACCAGATTTTGAACATCGACATCAAGAAATTGTCGAAGGATTTGTAATTCCTTGCTCGCTGCTCCCCGGCGAAAGCCGGGGTCCAGAGCGCCCGTGCGCCACCGTTGCGCGTTCCAGCCCTGGACCCCGGCTTTCGCCGGGGAACGGAGATTTGTAAGATGAAGTTGAAAGACGTTTATCCGCTCTACCTCAACAACAAGGCGGTGCAGCCGAACACCGACCTCGAGGTGATCGACAAGTTCACCGGCGAGGTCGCATTCCGTACCGCGCTCGCCACCCCCGATATCATCGACGAAGCGATCGCGGGGGCGGTGCGCGCCGCCGAGCCGATGGCGCGGCTGGCGAGCTTCGAGAAGCGCGATGTCCTAAATCATTGCGTCGCGCGCTTTCAGGAACGGTTCGACGAGCTCGCCTATGCGCTGTGCGTCGAAGCGGGCAAGCCGATCGCCGACAGCGAAGGCGAGGTCACGCGCCTGATCGACACCTTCCGCATCGCCGCCGAGGAAGCGACGCGCAATTATGGCGAGGTGCAACCGCTCGACATTTCGGCGCGCGCCAAGGGCTATATGGGGATGTGGAAACGCGTGCCGATCGGCCCGTGCAGCTTCATCTCGCCGTTCAACTTTCCGCTCAACCTTGCCGCACACAAGATCGCCCCGGCGATCGCGATCGGCTGTCCGTTCGTGATGAAGCCCGCGTCGCTGACCCCGCTCGGCGCGATCATCATGGGCGAGGTGCTCGCCGAATGCGACATCTTGCCCGAGGGCGCGTTCAGCATCCTGCCCGCGAGCCGTGCAGGCGCCGACCTGTTCACCACCGACGAGCGGTTGAAACTGCTGTCGTTCACCGGCTCCCCCGGCGTCGGCTGGGATTTGAAGGCGAAGGCGGGCAAGAAAAAGGTCGTACTCGAACTCGGCGGCAACGCCGCGGTGGTCGTCGACAAGGACGCCGACCTTGACCATGCGCTCGACCGCATCATCTTCGGCGGCTATTACCAGTCGGGACAAAGCTGCATCCATGTCCAGCGCGTGATCATTCACGCGGACATCTACGACAAGTTCCGCGACATGCTCACCGCGAAGGTCAAGACGTTGAAATCGGGCGATCCGAAGCAGCGCGACACCTTCATCGGCCCGATGATTTCGGTCAAGGAAGCGCAGCGGTTAAAAGGCTGGATCGACGATGCGGTTGCCGCGGGCGCGACCCTGCTCGCGGGCGGCGGGTGCGAGGGCAATATGCTCGAGGCCGCGCTGCTCGAAAATGTCCCCAAGGGCGCCGACGTCGTCGTCGAGGAAGCCTTTGGCCCCGTCGTCGTGCTGTCGAAATTCGCCAAATGGGGCGACGCGCTGGCCGAGGTCAACGACAGCAAGTTCGGCCTGCAGGCCGGGCTGTTCACCAGCGACATCCAGAAGGTGCTGGAGGCGTGGGATCATCTCGACGTCGGCGGCATCGTCGTCAACGACGTGTCGAGCTACCGCGTCGACAATATGCCTTATGGCGGGGTGAAGGATTCGGGGCTGGGGCGCGAAGGCGTGCGCTTCGCGATCGAAGATATGAGCGAGATCAGGAATCTCGTGATCCGGCGGACGTAGCCCTCAAACAGTTATCGTCATTGCGAGCGCAGCGAAGCAATGACGAGGGGGGAATAGCCAAAGCCGTCACAAAACCGCCGCCAAACCGTCGCCGAACCGACGCGGGTTTGAATCGCACAGTGTCACAAAACTCCTGTCTAGGCCGTGGGCAGCTAAGGCTGCCACGGAGCATGACATGGCCTCGATCTCGACCCTGCCGATCCCCGCCCGTTTTGCCGACCCCTTCACGACCGACCCGCATATTCCCGAGCGCGTGATCGGCGAGCGTCGCAACTACCGCACCGTGTGGGTCAGCGACATCCACCTTGGCACCCGCGGCTGCAACGCCGCGATGCTGATCGACTTCTTCGACCATGTCGACTGCGAGACGCTGTATCTAGTCGGCGACATCATCGACGGCTGGCGGCTCAAGAAGCGGCATTTCTGGCCGCCCGAGCATAATGATGTCGTGTGGCGGGTGCTCAAGCGCGCCAAGCGCGGCACGCGCGTTGTCTATGTCCCGGGCAACCATGACGAGATGGTCAAGCCCTTCGACGGCTTCGATTTCGGCGGGGTCGAAATCCGGCGCGAGGCGATCCACGAGACTGCCGACGGGCGCAAATTGCTCGTCGTCCATGGCGACGAGTTCGACGCGGTAATGCTCGCGCACCGCTGGCTCGCCTTCGTCGGCGACGCTGCCTACACCGCGCTGATGAAGTGCAACGTCGTCGTCAATGCGGTGCGCAGCAAGTTCGGCCTGCCTTATTGGTCGCTGTCGATGGTTGCCAAGCACAAGGTCAAGAACGCGGTCCAGTTCATCGGTCGCTACGAAGAAGTCGTCGCCCACGCCGCGCGCTCGCGCGGGGTCGATGGCGTCGTGTGCGGCCACATCCACAGCGCCGAGATGCGCCAGATCGAGGGTACCGACTATTATAACGACGGCGACTGGGTCGAAGGCTGCACTGCGTTGGTCGAGCATCATGACGGCACGATGGAAATTTTGCACTGGGCCGAGGAAGTCGCGGCACGCGCCGTGCCGACGGCCCTCGAACTCCCCGCCCCGGCGCGCGCCGCATGAGGATATTGATCGTCAGCGACGCGTGGGAGCCGCAGGTCAACGGCGTCGTGCGGACACTCCAGGCGACGATCGCCGAACTGCGCAAGGCGGGGCATGAGGTCGCGGTCGTATCGCCCGACCTGTTCCGGTCGGTCCCCTGCCCTTCCTACCCCGAAATCCGTCTCGCATTGGCGGGGTGGCGCAAGGTCGGTCAGCACATTCGCGCCTTTGCGCCGCAGGCGATCCATATCTCGACCGAAGGCCCGCTCGGGCTGGCGGCGCGGCGCTGGTGCCTGAAGCACGGCTTTCCCTTCACCACCGCCTATCACACACGCTTTCCCGAATATGTCGCGGCGCGCCTGCCGATTTCCCCCAAAGTCGTCTGGCGCTTCATTCGCTGGTTCCACCGGCCCGCGCGGCACATCATGGTCGCGACGCGCAGCCTGGCGCGCGAGCTCGCCGATCAGGGGCTGGGCCAGACGATGATGTGGGAACGCGGCGTCGACCACGAGCTGTTTCACCCCGACCGCGCCGCGCATCCCGCCTATGCCGATCTGCCGCGCCCGATCCAACTTTATGTCGGCCGCGTCGCGGTCGAAAAGAATATCGGCGCGTTCCTCGACATCGACCGCCCGGGCACGAAAGTGATCGTGGGAGACGGGCCCGCGCTTGCTGCGCTTCAGGCGCAGCACCCGGGCGCGCTGTTCCTCGGCAAACTCGGCGGCGAAGCCCTCGCGGCGGCCTATGCGGGCGCCGACGTGTTTGTTTTCCCCAGCCGCACCGACACCTTCGGGCTGGTGGTCATCGAGGCGCTCAGCTGCGGCACCCCCGTCGCCGCCTTCCCCGTTCCCGGCCCGGGTGACATCATCCGCGACGGCGCGGGCGCCCTCGATGCGGATCTGGGCCGCGCCATCGACACCGCCCTGGCGTGCGACCGCGCCGACGCCGCCGCACTGGGCGCGCGCTACAGCTGGGCAGGTTGCACCGCGCAGTTCGCCAAGGCGCTGACCTTCGTGCCGGGATCGTCGTCACCCCAAGGTGCCGAAAGCGCGATCGGCGTTCCGGCCTAAAAGGTCTTGCGCCACTCCAGCTCGATGTAGCGGCCGAGCGGGTCGATATATCCGGGCTGGTAATTGAGCGGCACCCGGCCGCTGGCGTCGGTGATCCTGCGCTGGGCATCGAACAAATTATCGACCGACAGCCGCAGGCGCGATCCTTTCAGGAACGGCACCGCTTCGGTCAGCTTTGGTTTCTGGT
>JAHCKJ010000008.1 GCA_026125835.1 Sphingopyxis sp. | reverse complement strand
GGCGCTGGGCGTCGTCACCACAGCGGGCGAAAGTGGAGTTCGCTTCGCGGGCATGGCGGCGCTCGAACCTGAACGCGAGGCGTTGACCCGCGACCACTGGTTCGACCTCGCGTCGCTGACCAAGGTGATTGCGACGACCACGATCATCCTGATGCTGGCCGACCAGGGGCGTCTCGATCTTGACCGCCCGCTTACCGACGCGATCCCCGATCTGCGCCAATATGACATTGCGAACGCCCCCGAACGGTCGCTGACATTTCGCGATTGTCTGATGCACCGGACCTTCCTGCCCGCGGTCGAGCCCATCTACACCTATGATGCCGATCCCGCCCGGCTGCGCGCCTTTGTGCTGCAACGCGCATGGCGGCAGGGGCCGCCGGTCTATTCGGACATCAATTTCATCCTGCTCGGGATCGCGGTCGAACGCGTGACCGGCGTACCGCTCTCCGACTGGCCGCTCGGCAAGGGACTGGGTTATGGTCGCCCGCCCGGCCCGGTGGTCGCGACGGAATTTTGCCACTGGCGCGACCGCATCCTGAAGGGCGAGGTACACGACGAAAACGCATTTGCGCTGGGCGGCGCTCCGGGCCACGCCGGTGTGTTCGGTACCGTCGACGGGGTGCTCGGTTTCGCGCGCACGATGCTCGACGGATCAATGCTATCGCCCGCCATGATGGCCGAAATCCGGACCGCGGGCGAGCGCAACCGGACCTGTGGTTGGCAGAAGGCGTTTGCGGGCTGGCACGGCGGCGGTCGCTGCTCGGCCGAGACCATCGGGCACACGGGCTTTACCGGCACCGGCTTGTGGATCGATTTCGACCGCGGGCTGGCCTGGACGCTGCTGACGAACCGCGTCCACCCGTCGCGGCATCGCGAAAGCGGAATCACGACGCTCCGTCCCGCGGTGGGCGACGCACTTGTAGCTGCTTGGGAGGAATCACGAACCACATGACGATCAAATTCCGGCGCATCGCCCTTCCCTCGCTATTGGCGCTGTCTTTGTCGCTGGCGCCGGCCGCCGCGCGCACACCCGAGCCGTCGTCGGTCCAGGCGCTGGCGGAGCAAAAACTGGCCGATCGACCGGCGGGATCGCGCGTCGGTTTGCTCGTGACGACGATGGAGGGCGAAACGCTCGTCTCGATCACCCCCGACCAGCGCTTCATCCCGGCGTCGAACACCAAGATGTTCACCACCGCAATCGGTTATGCGCAGCTGCCCTTGCTGGAACGCACGGCGAAAGGAACCGGCGTCCGGATCGACCGGTCGAACGGCGCGCCCGATGTGGTGCTCCACGGCCGCGGCGACCCGCGGCTGTCCAGCGCCGACGACTGCGTCCAGAATTGTTTGCAGATGCTCGCCGATGCCGTTGCGCGGTCCACCCGCCACGTTCGCCACATCATCGGCGACGACAGCTGGCTGCCCGACGAGCGCTGGAGCCCGGGGATGAGCTGGAACAATATCCAGTCGCGATACGGCACCGCAACCTCGGCGCTGACGCTCGACGACAACGAACTGGTCGTGACGCTGACCCCCGGCGCGGTCGGCACGGCCCCCCGGCTGGCGTCGTCGGGCTATTTTGACATCGAAAACCGCATCGTGACGGTTGCGGGCAAGGACGAGGACGTCGTCGCCGAACGGATGCCGAACAGCCGGATGCTGCGGCTGACCGGCACGATCGGCGCCGACGCGCCCGCCATGACCCTGCGCTACGGCATCGACGATCCGGCCCATTTTGCCGCCTGGCGGCTGCGCGAACTGCTGCGTGCGCGCGGCGTGCGGGTCGATGGCGACATCGGCGCGCGTCATCGCCCGCTGACCCCTGCCGACGACCCCAAGCTGCGCGGCACGGCCGCCTTCGCTGCCCCGGTCGAGCCTGCCATGTTGGCCGAACTGACACCGCAACCGCTCGCCGAGAATATGATCCGGATCAACAAGGAGAGCCAGAATCTCCACAGCGAGTTGATGCTGCGACGTGTCGCCCGCCAAAGCGGCAGCGGATCGATCGCCGACGGACAGGCGGTCATGCGCCGTGTGATGACCGAGGCGGGGATCGCGGAAACGGGTTATGATTTTTCCGACGGGTCGGGAATGTCGTCCTACAACCGCATCACGCCGCGCGCGGCGGTTGGCCTGTTGAGCTGGATTGCGCGCCAGCCGTGGGGCACGGCGTGGCGCGACACGCTGCCCATCGCGGGGCGCGACGGGACTTTACAGAACCGCTTCAAGGGTACGCTGCTCGAAGGCAAGCTGTTCGCCAAAACCGGGTCGCTCAACGCCAGCCGCGCGCTGTCGGGCTATATGGTGACGCGCAGCGGCCGGACGCTCATCTTTTCCGTGCTCGCCAATGACATGCCGAACGGTACCGACAGCCAGGCGGTCGCTGCGGTGGACCGGATGCTGGTCGCGATCGCCGAGGCGCTATAGCTTCGGCGTGATCGCCATCCGGCTCACCGCCTGGCGATCGACGGCCGCCTTGCTGAACCACATCGGCTGCATCGCGCCCGCGAGCCATTTCGAATAGAAGTCACGATAGCGCGGCGAGCGCGGATCGGCCGACTGGCCGGGCAGCAAGAGATAGCGGCTGTTGTCCCACGCACCGACATCGGCGACGAACAGAAAACTCGCGCCGTGCGACACCTGGAAGCCGCGCCGCGAATTGAACCCGCGCGCCATCGGCGTCGTGCCGTCGCCGCCCGACCGGCCGCCCTCGATCTTTGGAAATGCGGCTGCGATCGCGTTGTTCACCGATGCCAGCGGATGCGCGATGTTGACGCGGTGCAGATTGCCCCACTGCCATTTCGCCGGATCGCTGCCGCCCAGCTCGACGGCCTTTGCCCAGCCCGCCGCCAGTGCGCCGTCGATCAGCGCATCGCGCGCCGCAGCGGGGTTGTCACCGAGGCGTTGATCGGGCGCGCCGAGGATGCGCAGCATTTCGGACAGATTGACCGTCGGGATCAGGTCGAGCGCCTTCGCGGGCACAACCCGTTCGCGGAAGCTGGCCGATAGCGCGACCATCACCATCTCGAACAACAGCGCCGCGCCGCTGTCCGCCTCGATGCCGCAATCCCAGCGGCGGAGCATGGCGGTTGCCGCCGCCGCCGCGGGCGACGGGTTGACGGGCAGCAGCTTCAAAAGTGCCCGCGCGGGCAGCGACTGGACATCATGTTGCAGGGCTATGCTGTCCTCGATCCGGTGCTTTGGCTGGCTGCGCAGCACCTCGGCGACGCGGTTGTAGCGAAAAGGGTCGCTCCAGGTGAAACTGATGATCCGCTCGCGGTACGGATAATCGGCGGGCAGGTTCATCTCGTTCGCCGACGCAAACCAGCCTTCCCGCGGGTTATAGACCGACGGCATATCCTTGACCGGGATCAATCCGGTCCAGTCGTAATCGCCGTCGCCGGGGGCGGGAAACAGGCCATCATGCTTCGGCCGGCGCGGGGTGAATCCGATCGTCTGCCAGCCGGTATTGCCGTCGACGTCGGCGTAATGCAGGTTGGTCGGCGACACGTGCAGCTTGAACGCGTCCTGCAACGTTGCCCAGTCCCTGGCCAGATTGATCGCGATGATCGCAAAGCGCTGGTTGGCGCCCGGCAACATGCTGACTGTGGCAAGCGCGACCGCGCGGTTGCGCGACGGATCTTGCGAAACGACCGGCCGCCCGTCGGCATATCGAAAGCGCCCGCGCTCAGGCGCCGCCCCTTTGACGGCAATCTCTTCCTCAAAGATATCGAACGCCCGCCATTTGCCCTTGTGCCAATAATGGTCGTCATTGCCTTCGCGTGTGTTCAGGACGAACAGGTCGGTCTGGTCGATATGGAAATTGGTGCGGCCGAAGGCAAAGCGGTCGGTATGCCCTTGCATGATCCCGGGCAGCCCCGGCGCCCCCGCGCCCATTACGTCGAGGCCGGGCGCGGTCAAATGAATCATGTGCCGCGGGCTGGCGCCGCCGATGCCCAGATGCGGATCGTTCGCCAGGATCGGGCGACCCGTCGCGCTGCGCGACGCGGCGATCGTCCACGCGTTGCTGCCCAGCGCGAACCGGTCGCCTTCGGGCTGGTCGGGGCCGGTGCGCGGTTCCTGGAGCGAGTCATAGGGCATCGGCCGGCTCGCCGGATCGAGCACCCCCAAATCGGCGTCGCTCACCGCGGCGGCGTCAAGGCCGTCGGGCACCGAAAAGGACCAGGCGGGACGAAGCGGCATCATCAGCTGTTCGGCGTCGATCAGGCCGCGCGCTTGCAGCCGGGCGCGGCGGACCTCGTCATCGGCATCGCCCATGCCGACACCGCGGCGCTTGACGAGGTCGCGGATGTCCCAGCGGAGGGGAGCAAAACCGAGTATTCCATATTCCAGCGGCATATCCGTCGGATTGTCGGCAAGTTCATCGATCCGCGCGTTGACGCCCGCCACATATCCCCGCGCACATTCCAGCACCTCGGCGGGCAGCGCGGCCAATTCGGCTTCGATGTCGCCGCGATAGTGGAACAGGCGCGCCGCGCGGTCGGCGGCGACAAAGGCCGGTCCGAAAGCCTCGGCCATCCGGCCCATCTCGCGGCGATGGTCGATGTCGAGCTGAAACAGCCGGTCGCGGGCCACCAGATAGCCCTGGGCGAAAAATGCGTCATGCTTGGACGCGGCGCGCACATGCGGCACCCCCAGTTCGTCCTCGACGACCTCGATCGGCGCCCGCGCTCCCGCCAGTGCAATTCTTTGCACCCCGCCCCGCACCCGCGGCTTGGCCATCAGACTGCCCGGCAACGCAACAAGTGCAGCCGAGGCGAGCAGGAACGCGCGGCGCTGGATCAAGGGAACTCTCCAAAGTTGCGAAAGGAAATCAAAGCCTATCGCAGCGCACCCGCGTCCCGCTATAACAAGCGGGGCACGCCCTATAAACCGGGGCTATCCGGCGTCTGCCGGATGCGAGCAGCACTTTATGCCTTTTGGCTATAGGTCCATATCGTCAGGGTCAGCGCCAAGCGGTTGACCCCCCGCAGCCACCCTGTAACCTCAATGTCACGGATCCGGCGGCGCGCAGGCCATGCAGGCGAACGGCTGGACCCGCGAAGATCGAAACCATCAGAACATAATGAGTGCGCCAAACGGCCACCATCAAGTCAGGCGGGACGAAACGGGACAGCCGAGCAGCGGGTCGACGCTGGTATGCCATCGGGTGATAGGCGGCTGGTCTTTGGTAACGAAGGGGATTGTAACAATGCGTAGAAATGGTCGGAACGGTCGGTTGCCTGGTGGCAAGGCCGGTATCGGAATGGCGATGACCGCTTTGGCGCTGGTTCACAGCGCCCCCGCGATGGCCCAGGACGACAGTGTCAGGCCGACGACGACCAGCGAGTCGCCCTCCGGCGAACCGATTGTCGTGACGGGTACGCGTATTGTGCGTGACGGCTTTCAGGCGCCGACCCCGCTCACCGTTCTGGGCGAGACGGATATCGACAACAGCTCGCCGACGAACAACATCGCCGACTTCGTCAACACCCTGCCATCGCTGGCCGGTTCGACCCGTCCGTCGAACTCGCGCCTCAACATCTCGAGCGGTCAGGCCGGGATCAATGCGCTCAACCTCCGCAATCTCGGCGCGGATCGGACGCTGATCCTTGTGAACGGCAAGCGGTCGGTGGGTTCGACGATCACCGGTCTGGTCGACATCAATACGATCCCGCAGGCGCTGATTTCGCGGGTCGAGGTCGTGACGGGCGGCGCTTCGGCGGCTTACGGCTCGGACGCGGTCGCCGGCGTGGTCAACTTTATCCTGAACAACAAATATGAAGGGATCAAGGTCGAGGGCGATGCGGGCATCACCCAGGAGGGCGACGGTTTCAACTATTCGGCCAGCCTTGCGGTCGGAAAGTCATTTGCCGGCGGACGCGGCCACATCCTGCTGAGCGGCGAACTCGCGCACCGCGACGGGATCTTTCAGGTCGACCGCGACTGGAACCAGATCGGGTTCCTTCGCTTCGAGAACCCGGCCTATCTGGCGAACGCCAACTCGGGCGCGCCACAAGATATTTTCGTGCGCGGCGCGGGGCCGACCAACTCGACCCCCGGCGGCATCATCACCAACTCGGCGGGCGGCACGGCCAACCGGCTACGCGGCCTCTATTTCGGCCCTGGCGGGTCGGTGAACCAGTTTGTCTGGGGCGATCTGACCTTTCCTGCGGTGAGCGGCGCGGCCGTGCCGCTCCGCACCCGCGGAGGAGACTGGCAGGTGAATGACTCGGGACGCAACATCGGTCTCGATCCGCGCGACGACCGCTACGGCCTGTTCGGCCGTCTGAGCTACGAAGTGAGCGACAATGTCGAAATCTTCGCCGAAGCCGCCTATAACAGGCAGGAAGTGCTGTTCAACGCGGGCCCCAATCTGCAGACGGGTATCGTGCTGAACGCGACGGGCTGTACGCAGACCCCGGTGCCGATCACCTGTAACGCGTTCCTGCTCAACACGCTCGGCGCGGCCGCCCTGCAGGGCATTACCAGCGTCACCATCGCCACGACGTCCGCCGACCTGCCGTTCCGCGGCATCAACAACAAACGCCGGGTGCAGCGCTATCTGATCGGCGCGGAAGGCGAGTTCGACGCGTTCGGCAAGACGGCGCGCTGGGATATCTATGGCCAATATGGCCGCGCCGACCTGCGCGAACAATTGCGTAACATCCAGAATATCGCCCGCATCAATGCGGCGCGCGACGCCGCATTTGCTCCGGCGGGCAGCGGTTTCCCGACCGGATCGATCCAGTGCCTGATCAACGTCGACGCCAACCCGAACAACAATGATCCGGCGTGCGTCCCGCTCAATCGCCTGGGCCTCGGTGTCGCCGACCCGGCGGCGATTGCCTATGTGCTGGGCGATCCGTATCGCAAACAGGTGCTCGAACAGATGGTTTTCGGCGCGAACTTCTCGTTCACGCCGTTCGCAACCTGGGCGGGCGATGTCAGCATCGCGGTGGGTGGCGAATATCGCAAGGAAGAGATCAAGGGCTTTGTCCCCGACGAGTTCCAGCCCGTGCCGACGCGCGACGTGAACGGCAACGTCATCGGTGCCACCAACCGCTGGTCGGTGGGCAACTACCTGCCGAGCTTTGGCTCCTATAACGTCAAGGAAGCCTATCTGGAGACCGTCGTGCCGCTGGGTTTCGGCCTCGAATTCAACGGCGCGGTCCGCGCGACCGACTATTCGCAAGCGGGTTATGTCACCACATGGAAAGCCGGTGCGACCTGGCAACCCATCGACGACATCCGCCTGCGCGTCACCCGCTCGCGTGACATCCGCGCGCCCAATCTGAACGATCTTTTCCAGGCGGGCACAGCGAACAGCGATTCGGTCAGCAACCCGGGTTTCATCACCGGAACCAGCCCGTCATTCGTTCCGGCAGGCCAGCCCCCGCAGGCGGGTTACAGCTATTCCGGCTTCGCGACGGGCAATACCGACCTGGTGCCGGAAAAGTCCGACCAGTGGAACGTCGGCGGGGTTCTGACGCCGCGGTTCCTCCCGGGGTTCAACCTGGCAGTCGATTATTTCGACATTCGTATAAAGGGCGGGATCGGGTCGTTCAGCGCGCAGCAGATCGTCAATCTGTGTTTCTTGGGCGAACAGGCCTTCTGTAACGCAATCAGCGTCGATCCTGCGCGGACCCAGAACCCCGCACAACCTTATCTGGTCATCCTGACGCGTCCGTTCAACGCGGCGAGCCAGAAGAGCCGGGGTATCGACATCGACGCATCTTATCGAATTCCAATGGCGCAGGGCAATGGAGCTTTCACACTCCGCGGCCTCGCCACCCGGTATCTGGAAAACCGGTTCAACAGCGGCGTTCCCAACACCGTCGTGCTCAACACCGTTGGTGTGAATGGTGGCCAGTTCAGCACGCCGAAATGGATCTACCGGGTCAGCGCTGCCTATGACAACGACGACTTCAGCCTGACGGCCGTCGGCCGCGGGGTCAGCGCGGGCAAATATGTCGCGAACGGCATCGAATGCCAGACGACCTGCCCGGTATCGACCGTCAATGCGCCGACCTATGAACGGAACCGCGTCAAGGGCGCTTTCTACGTCGACCTGAATTTCACGCAGAAATTCTCGGCCTTCAGCGACGGCAGTGGCGAGTTCTTCATCAACGTGACGAACCTGCTCAACGGCAATCCGATCCTGCTGCCCGAAACCGGCCTTGCCGCGAACAGCACCTATTCGGACCTGCTTGGCCGCAGCTTCCGTTTCGGGGTCCGCATCAAGACCCGCTGACCCCGGATCGTAGCGAACAAGAAAGGAGGGTCGGAAACGGCCCTCCTTTTTCTTTGGGCGTGCGGCCAGCGGTTGATCGGGCCGACCCGCCCAAGCCCGTTCGAGAAAAATCCGTTTCGGGCCAAGGCTGCGCCAGACCCGCTCCGTCTTGTGATCGTCGCCGGGATGCAACCCGGCTGTGATGACAAGAGGATTTCGATGCGCAAGACCCTGCTGGCCACCACCTGTGTGGCCGCCCTGCTTCCCGCCACCGTTCAGGCCGAAACCACGATCAGCACCGCGATCACGACGCCGGTGCGTACTTCGACCGTCAAGTCGGGCACCCCCGACAATATCAAGATCACGTCCGCCGGGTCGGTCAAACCCGCAAGCGGCACCGCGGTGACGATCGACAGCAATCACAGCGTCATCAACGAGGGCGCAATCGAGATCCGCAACGCCGACGGCGCGCGCGGGATTGTTGCAAATGCCGCGACCGCCGGATCGATCACCAACGCCGCGACGGGCAAAATCATTATCGACGAAAGCTATGCTCCGACCGATATCGACAATGACGGTGATCTCGACGGACCTTTCGCCATCGGCAGCAACCGCGTCGGGATCGCGACCAGCGGTGCCTTTACCGGCAACATCCTCAACAGCGGCACGATCACGATCAAGGGCAACGATTCCGCCGGCATCCGCCTGGGCGGTCCGCTGACCGGCAAATTCACCACCGACGGGACGATCAGCGTCCTCGGCGACCGTGCGCTGGGCGTTGGCTTGCAGGATGTGAACGGTAACGTCCGGCTTGCCGGAACGATCACCGCCACCGGCGTGGATGCGATCGGCGCACGGCTGACCGGCAATATCAACGGCGCGCTGGAGATCCAGGGGGCGCTGACGGCCACCGGATACCGCTACACGACGCCTCCCGCCGATCCCTCGAAACTCGACGCCGACGATTTGCTGCTCGGCGGTCCGGCGCTGTCGGTGGAGGGCAATGTGACCGGCGGCATCATCCTGGCGGTGCCGCCGAAAAACAACAATCCGAACGACAATGACGAGGACAAGGACGGCATCCCCGACGACAAGGAAGGAAGCGCCGCGGTGCGCTCCTTCGGTTCCGCGGCGGCCGTACGCATCGGTTCGGCCACGCAAAGCGTGACGATCGGCCCGGTCGCCGGGACCGGCACCGGACTGGGTCTGATCATCGACGGCTCGGTCGTCGGCAACGGGCTCTATGCCGGGAAAGCCGGCAACGGCCTGCAGGTCGGCGGCTTGGGCGGTGCGGTCACGATCGCGGGCGGGATTGGCATCGGAGCCAGCGGCAGCGTTGCCGCGCTGTCAAAGGATGTTGCGGCGACGGCGATCCGGATCGGCAGCGGCGCCACGACCCCGGAATTGCGCAACGCGGGCAAGATCGAGGCAACGAGCGCCGGTAATGTTTCCGGCTCGGTCGCCACGGCGGTGTTGGTCGAGGCAGGCGGCAACGTCCCGCTGATCCGCAACAGCGGGACGATCGCGGCAAAAACGGGCGGTGACAACGGCACCGCCCGTGCCATCGTCGATCTGTCGGGGAATGTCGCCATGGTCGAAAACAGCGGCACGATCGGCGCCACGGGCGCGCTGGCCAGCTCGGACCGCAACGTCGCGATCGACCTTTCGGCGAACGCGTCCGGTGCGACCGTCAAGCAAACGGCGGTCGCCGCCGGTATCGCCGCCCCCGCTATCGTCGGCGACGTTCGCTTCGGCGCGGGCAACGATGTGTTCGATATCGCCGACGGCACGGTGAAGGGGAACAGCTTTTTCGGCGAGGGCAACAACCGCCTCGCGCTGTCGGGCAAGGGTGCCTACACCGGCAATGTCCGCTTTGGCTCCGGCAATGACAGCATGACACTCGCCGGAACGTCGAAGTTCACCGGAGCGGTTGATTTCGGCGGCGGCGCCAATACGCTCAGCATTGGCGGCACATCGGTTTTTTCGGGAACATTGAGCAATGCCCAGGGCTTGGCCGTCGCGGTCAGCGGCGGCACCTTTGACATATCGGGCGCTGCGACCATTGGTTCGCTGGCTGTTACCGACAAGGGCACGCTGGGGGTGCTGCTTGACAAGGGAAATACGGGCACGGCGTTGCAGGTAACGGGCAACGCAAGCTTTGGCGCCGAATCCAGGCTGGCGCTGCGCCTGAACAGTATCGCGCAGGCCGAGGGGCGGCACATTGTGCTGACCGCGGGATCGCTGACCGGAGCCAGCAATCTTACGGCATCGCAGACCTTGTTGCCCTTTCTTTACAAGGGCACGCTTTCGTCCAATGCGACCCAGCTGATCGTCGACGTGTCGCGCAAAACGACCGGCGAGCTTGGTCTGAACCGGTCGGAAGCGGGTGCGTTCGATGCCGTGTTCAAGGCGATCCCGGCCGACCAAAAGGTGGAAAAAGCCTTTCTGGGCATCACCAGCGGCGACGCTTTCCGTGCCCAGCTGGGCCAGATGCTGCCCGAGCACGAAGGCGGCGTATTCGAAACCCTCACGTCCGGCTCGCGCGCGCTTTCGCGCTACCTGCAAGACCCCAACGCGCCGTTTCAGGACGAAGGAAAATGGGGTTATTGGGTCAATCAGGCCGTCTGGGGCACGTCGAAGAGCATCGGCAACACCGCGGGCTATGATGTCAGCGGCTGGGGCATCGGTCTGGGCGCCGAGATCAAGAGCGACATCGGCAGTTTCGGCGGCTCTGTCGCATTTCTGAGCGGCAAGGACGGCAATGGCGGCAATGCCAACGAGGTGTCGACCAGCCAGTTCGAGGGCGCGTTGCACTGGAGGCTCCGGTCGGACGGGTTCATGGCCAACGCACGCGTTTCCGGCGCCCCGGTCAAACTCAAGGGACCGCGTATATTCCAGGCCAAGGACGGCGCCGAAACCATCGAAAAGACGATGAAGGGCAAATGGGACGGCACATTGTGGTCGGCATCGGGCTCGCTCGCCTATGACGTTGTCAGCAAGGGCGGGTTGTCGCTTCGTCCGATGGTGGCGGTCGACTATTTCAAGCTGAAGGAGGACGGCTATCAGGAAAGCGGCGGCGGGGCTGCGCTTGACCTGAAAGTGCTTGAACGAAACAGCGACGAACTTGCCGTATCCGGCACCGTGGCGCTCGGGTTGGATTTCGGCGGCCTCGACCAGTATGACGGCTGGACCCGTTTCGAGATCGAGGGCGGCCGCCGCCAGATCGTCGGCGGCAGCCTGGGCGCGACCACCGCGTCGTTCAAGGACGGTACGCCGTTCACCCTTGTTCCCGAAGATCGCACGAGCGGCTGGGTCGGCCGTCTCCGTGGCATCGCTGGCAATTCGGCCTTTCAGGTCGCCGGCGAAGTCTCCGCGGAGGAACAGCAAAGCCATTTTGGCTGGGCTTTCCGTGCGAGCCTGCGGGTCGGCCTCTAGCCCCCCGGCCGGCCCCGCGTGCAAGGGGGAAGCGCCCTCCCTACCCTCGCTTCCCCCTTGCTTAGCCCGAAATGAATGACGCACGAAATGATCGCCCTGCCCCTTTCGACTTTTCCGGCACCGCGGTTGCACCGCAGGGGTATGGCGCTATATGACGGCAGCATCACAGGGACCTTCCTTAAGCGCCGCGGCGGCGCCGCCCGGCGAGACATGGCGTTCCAGAGCAACCAGTTCATGACCCGTTCGATCGATCGAGCCGACCCGGCGCAGGGCATCGAAGGCGTGTTGCTGTCCAACCGTGACCGCATCATCCGCTTCCTGCAGGTGCGCGGCGCGGGCGAGAGCGCCGAAGATTTGTTTCAGGATTTGTGGATGCGTCTCACCGAACGCGCGACCGGTCCGATCGCCGATCCATTGTCCTATGCGATGCGGGCCGCGAACAATCTGATGCTCGACCGCTATCGCTCGGCGCGCCAACGCGAGATTCGCGACAAGGCCTGGGGCGAGACGAGCGACGGCCATGAGCCGTCCGCCGAGGCGTCCCTGATCTCGCGCCAGCAACTCGAACAGGTGCAAGCCGCGATCGCCGCGACCGGCGAGCGGCCGGCACATATTTTCCGCCGCTTTCGTGTCGACGGCGCCAGTCAGCGCGATATCGCGCAGGAAATGGGATTGAGCCTGAGCACGATCGAGGCCGATCTGCGGAAAGTCTATGCGGCGCTGGCCGCGCTGCGGAGGCAGTTCGATGCCGGTTGACGCAAATCCGGTCGAAGCGCGCGCAATCGACTGGCTGATCCGCCAGCGCGATCCCGATTTCGACGATTGGGAAGGCTTCGCCGACTGGTTGGCCGAAAACGGCGAACATGCTGCCGTTTACGATGCGCTGGCCAGCCTCGATCGCGATCTGGACGTCCTTCCGCGCGGCAGCGGCGCTGTCCGGATCGCTCCGGCCTTTCCGCCGGGTTCCCCCGTTTCGCGGCGACCATCGCGACGCGCCTGGTTCGGCGGCGCGATGGCGGCCGCGCTGGTCGCCGTCATCGGAGTGTCGACGCTGAATCCTTTCAGCAATGGTACGCGGATCGAGACCGCTGCTGGCGAGCACCGCACCGTTGCGCTCGCCGACGGATCGCGGATCGAGATCAACGGCGGCTCGGTGGTCGAAATCGACCCCGACCGCCCGCGTTTCGCGCGGCTGGAAAGTGGCGAGGCCATGTTCCATGTCGTTCACCGCGACAAGGATCCGTTCGTGGTCGAGACAGGCGATGCGCGGATTGTCGATCTGGGCACGGCGTTCAATGTGGTCCGCCGCGCGCGGCAGACGTCGGTGGCGGTGTCCGAAGGCATCGTGCTGTACAATCCCGATCGCGACAAGGTGCGGTTGGTCGCGGGGCAGGCCATCGATGCCGGCGACGACGACCGCCGCCCTCCCGCGGTTCGAAGCGTCGACCTGACCAGCATCGGCGGTTGGCGCAGCGGTCTCCTCGTCTACAATGACGCGCCGCTGGCACTGGTCGCGGAAGACCTGAAACGCACCGCGGGAATCGACGTGCGCATCGCACCCGCGGCGGCCAGCCTTTCGTTCCGCGGTGCGCTGATTATCGATCCCGACCGCAACCGGACGGTCGCCGACCTTGCCGCTTTGTCGGGGACAATGGCGAAGCGGCAAGACAATGGCTGGATCTTGACCCGCTGACCATGTTCCCGCGCCTTGCCTTCGCCGCAACTGCGATTGCGCTGAGCCTGCCCGCGCCGGTTCTGGCGGCGGAGGAGCGCGTGTTCGACGTTCCCAAAGGCAGTCTTTCGACCGTCCTGCCGGTGATGAGCCGCCAGGCCGGGGTCAGCATCAGCGTCACCGATGCGAAGCTGTGGCGCGCGCGCGTCAAGTCCGTCCGCGGACGGATGAGCGTCGAGCAGGCGATCAACCGGTTGCTGGGCGACACCGAAGCCCGCGCGGTCCGCGTCAGCGCTACGAGCTGGCGTATCGAGCGCCGTCCGGCCGCGGCGCGCGCCGCCCGGCGCGCCGTTCCCCACCCCGTTCCGCAACCGCGCGCGCGCGAACCGTCGCACGACTATGTCGCCGGGGCGCAGGACGAGATCATCGTCACCGCGTCAAAGGCCGACACCCCATATTCCCATTTTGCCGGCGTCGTCACCCAGCTGGGCGGCGACGATTTGGCGTTCGGGGGCGAACGCGGGATGGAATCGATCCTGTCGCGCACCGCGACGGTCTCCTCGACCCATTTGGGCTCGGGGCGCAACAAGCTGTTCATCCGCGGCATTGCCGATTCCAGCTTTACCGGCCCCACCCAGTCGACCGTCGGACAGTATTTCGGCGACATCCGGTTGAGCTATAATGCGCCCGACCCGGACCTCCGCCTTTACGACATCGACAATGTCGAAATACTCGAGGGGCCGCAGGGTACGCTGTACGGCGCCGGCTCGCTCGGCGGCATCATCCGCGTGGTACCGAAAGCGCCCGATCCGCGGGCGATGTCGATCCAGGCGATCGCCGGCGTATCGCTGACGCAACACGGCGACCCGGGCGGCGACATCGCCGCCATCGCCAACCTTCCCGTGGGCAACGATGGCCATGCTTTACGGATGGTCGGCTATATGCTGACCGACGGCGGCTATATCGACAATCCGCTGCGCGGCCAGAGCGACGTCAACCGCGTCCATGTCCGCGGCGGCCGCGCGACGTTCCGGCTGGAAGCCGGCAACGGATGGACCGTCAATCTGGGCGGCGTATACCAGGCGGTGACATCCGACGACGCGCAATATGCCGATCGCAACGCCCCGCCGCTGACACGCCGTTCGATGGTTCAGCAGAACGCGTCGGCGCGATACGGCCTGGGCACGGCGGTCGTGATGAAGCAATGGGACGACCTGTTTTTCCAGTCGTCCAACGCGGTCATCGACCACCGGCTGTTCGAGCGGTTCGATGCCAGTCTGCCCGCGCGGCAACCTGGCAGCACTGAAGCGGCGGCGGGCAATGTCGATGTCGCCCGGCTGTTCGCGCCGGTCCCGGTCGTGTCATTGGACAACGTCCCGCGCGTCCTCGACCAACGCAATACGACACGGATGCTGGTGAGCGAAAATCGGCTCTCGCGACCCTATCACGCGGGGCTTGGCTGGGTCGCCGGCCTGACCCTCACGCACAATCGTGCCCGGCAAAGTCGGGCTTATCTTTATGGCCCGTTGAGCACCACCCTGCCCGGCGTGACGAACCGCGTCACCGAGGTTACCGGCTATGCCGAAGCGACGGCGGAAATCCTGCCCGGCCTCATCGCGTCCGGGGGGCTGCGGCTGTCGCATATGCGGCTGGGCGGCGAGGCTCAGGACGTCGCCTTCGCGCTGGCGCAGGCCGGACGCGCGACGACAGCGTCGCGGCACGAAACCGACCTGCTGCCCTCCTTCTCACTGCTGGCGACCCCGGTCGACAATGTCCGCATTTATGCCCGGTATCAGGAAGGCTTCCGTCCGGGTGGACTTGCGGTGGACGGCAATTTTGTGCGACGGTTCCGCAACGACCAAGTCCGGACCTGGGAAGCAGGCGTCAGGCTCGGCGATCGCAGCCGCAGCCTGTTCGATGCCAGCGTCGCGCTGTCGCACAGCCGTTGGCGCAACATCCAGGCCGATTTTATCGACAGTAACGGCTTTCCCACCACCGCGAATATCGGCGATGGCCGCATTACCAGCCTGTCGGGCGCACTTGCGATGCGGCCGAGCGATGCGCTGACGCTGGAACTCGGCGCGGTTTACAACCACAGCCGCGTCGACGATCTGGCGTTCGAGATCCTGCCGGTGTTCGCCGCGGCGCCCGAACGGCTGGGGCGGATACCGAATGTCGCGAGCCATGCGGTACGCGGCTCGGTCAACTATGCGACGATGGTCGGCGACCAGGATGTCCGCATCAACGGCTGGGCCAATTATGTCGGCCCTTCGCGGCTCGGGATCGGGCCGGTGCTCGGTGAAAGCCAGGGCGACTATATCGATACGGGGCTGGCGTTGCGGATCGGCAGCGACCGGCGCGGCCTGTCGCTGACCGTGACCAACCTGTTCGATTCACGCGGCAACCGTTTTTCGCTCGGCACGCCCTATGTCGAGGGCAACGCCGGTTTCATGACGCCGCTACGTCCGCGCACGATCCGGATCGCGGTCGACGTCGCCTATTGAGGCGGCACCTTTCGTCCGAATGACGAAGGGTGCCCTGCCCTCATTCGGCCAGCGCCAGCCGTTCGTAGCGATCCATATGATAGTCGGCGCTGCCGAACTGGCCCTCGATCATCGTCGCGCGCTTGAAATAATGGCCGATCGCCAGTTCCTGCGTGATACCGATACCGCCGTGCGTCTGGATCGCATTCTGGCCGACAAACTTGGCGCCGCGCGCGACCTTGTTCTTTGCCGCCGATACCGCCGTCATGCGCTCCGCCGCGGGCAGGCCCAGCTTGAGCGTCGCCATAATTGTCATCGAGCGCGCCTGTTCGACCTCCATAAACATGTCGACCATGCGATGCTGGAGCACCTGGAACTTGGCGATCGGCACGCCGAACTGCTTGCGCTGCTGCGTATATTCGAGCGTCCCTTCGTGCAGCTTCTGCATCAGGCCGGTCGCCTCGGCGCAGGTCGCCACGGTCGCTTCGTCGACGATTTGTTCTATCAACGGCAGCGCCGTCCCCTCGTCACCGAGCAGTGCGTCGCCGGGTATCGCGACATTCTCGAAATAAATCTCCGACGCGCGGCTGCCGTCGACGGTCGGATAATCGCGGCGAACGATGCCCGGCAGCTTGGCGTCGATCAGGAATAGCGACACGCCCTCGGCGTCGCGCTGCCCGCCGCCCGTGCGCGCGGTGACGAGCAGGTGGCTCGCCCAGGGGGCGGCATAGACGACGCTCTTGTGACCGTTCAGGACATAGCCGCCGCCGTCCTTCTTGGCGCTTGTCTTGAGGTTCGCGAGATCATAGCGGCCCTGCGGTTCGGCGTAGGCAAAGGCAATGATCGCGTTGCCCGCGATGATCTCGGGAATCACCGTATCGGCCAGCGCGCCGCCGACGGACTTCAGCGCGCCGCCCGCGATGACGACGGTTGGCAGATACGGCTCGATCCCCATGACCTTGCCCATTTCTTCCATGACGATCGCATTTTCGAGCGCGCCGCCACCAAGGCCGCCATGCTCCTCGGCAAAAGCCGCGCCGAGCATGCCCAGTTCCTGCGCCAGTGCAGTCCAAATCGCCGGATCGCGGCCCTGATCATTATTGATGAACTTCTGGCGCGTCTCGAAATCATAGGTGTCCGCCAGAAAGCGCGACAGCGTGTCGCGGATCATGTCCTGCGTTTCGGTGTAGGTGAAATCCATTTTACTTCCCCGTCGCCCCAGCGAAGGCGGGGGCCGCTATAGGTTTATACTGCGGCGCTGAGTCAGGCCGGTGCCGGCCCCCGCCTTCGCGGGGGCGACGCATTACTCAAAGACCCAAAACCATCTTCGCAATGATGTTGCGCTGGATCTCGTTAGATCCGCCATAGATGGTCGTCTTGCGCATGTTGAAATAGGTCGGCGCGGCGCGGTGCGCATAGTCCGGCCCGATCGGATGCTCATTGTCACCTTCGCCGAAGCCCCGGAAGTAGGGCGCCCCGTAATGGCCCACGGCTTCCAGCGTCAGTTCGGTCAGCCGCTGCTGGATTTCGCTGCCCTTGATCTTGAGCAGGCTCGATTCCGGCCCCGGTCCTTTGCCCGCATTCGCGCCGGCCAGGCTGCGCAGCTCGGTAAATTCGAGCGCGGTCAGATCGACCTCCAGTTCGGCCACCTTGCGCTTGAAGAAGGCGTTGGCGAGCAAAGGCTTGTCGCCGTCGAGCTCGGTGCGCGCGATCGCCTTGACCTTTTCAATCCCGCGCTTCGATGCGGCAACGCCGGCGATGCCGGTGCGCTCGTGGGCGAGCAGGAATTTGGCGCAGGTCCAGCCCTTGTTCTCCTCGTAAACGCGGTTGGCCATAGGGACGCGGACGTCCTCCAGCCACACCTCGTTCACCTCATGCTCGCCGCCCAGGGTGATGATCGGCCGCACGGTAATGCCGGGCGACTTCATATCGATCAGGAGGAAACTGATGCCCTCCTGCTGCTTGGCATCCTTGTCGGTGCGGACGAGGAAAAAGCCCCAGTCGGCGTGCTGCGCCAGCGTCGTCCAGGTCTTTTGCCCGTTGACGATATAATCGTCGCCGTCGCGGACGGCCGTCGTGCGAAGCGAAGCGAGGTCAGACCCCGAGCCCGGTTCCGAATAACCCTGGCACCACCAATCCTCACCGGACAGGATGCGGGGAAGGAAATAGGCTTTCTGCTCGGGCGTGCCGAAGGTGTAAATGACCGGGCCGACCATCGCGAGGCCGAAGGGCATCAGGCGGATGCAGTCGGCGCGCGCGGTCTCCTCCGACCAGATGAACCGCTGCGTCGGCGTCCAGCCGGTGCCGCCATATTCGACCGGCCATGCGGGCGCGATCCAGCCCTTCTTGTACAGAATCTTGTGCCAGGCGAGGAAATCCTCCTTGGACAGTTCTTCGCCCTCGTCCTGCTTCCCGCGCAGTTCGGCGGGGTAATTTTCGGCGATGAAGTCGCGCACTTCCTGCTGGAAGGCGAGATCTTCGGGGCTGAATTCCATATCCATCACGAATCTCCCATCGGATAATGACGCGCTTATACTGCGCGCTCACCTTTACGTAAACGGCAAGTTGCAAAGGGCAACTTTCACGCAGGAAGATTGCGCCGATGGGGGTGAGTTGTCCAGAGACGGTGTTGGCCGTGTTCCAACACCGGCGAACGGCGAAGCAACGGATCAGGCGGAAGGGCGCGTTACGAGCACAAGCGCGCCGTCGCTGGCGTAGCGCCCCCGCAGTTCGGCGATGCTCACCCGCACATCGATCGCGCTTCCGTCGCGAGTGATCAATTGCGACGCGATGCATATCGGTTGCCCGGTCCGAAAGACCGTTTCCAGTCCCTCGGCAAATGCGGCGCGATGGGAAAGCGGCAGCAACGCGGAGAAGCGGACCCGCGTGATTGCGGCCCGATCGACGCCCACCATCGTGGTCAAAGCGGCATTGGCATCCTCGACGGCCTCGCGCAGCGATAGCCGTGCGTGGCCAACGGAGCCGTCCGCATCGATTGCGTCAAGAAGTACGCGATCAGCATCCGCAGACCGCATTCCGTCGATTGCAGCGGTGATGTCGCGCAGCATGAGTGCGCCGCCGACCGGCAGAGGAACCAGATCGACCTGCGTCCACTGGCGTGGCCGTATCAGATCGGGGACTTCGCCGGAAAAGCGTTCGCGATGGTCCAGCAAGCGGACAATGTAGTGCGCCAGCAAGCTCCCATCGACCGACGGTAGCGCGCGCGATAGCGGTTGCCCGATCAGGTCGGCGCACGCCACCTCGACCATGTCGCACGCCGCCGGGTTGATAGCAGCGATCCGCCATTCACGGTCGATCAGGATGATGGCGTCGCGCAGGGATTCGACCAGCGGCGCCAGCGATTGTTGCAAACGGTCGGCTGCTCCGCTGCCACCGTCTGCCGACGGACCAAGCCGCCGGTATTCGTCGAGCGAAATCAGCACATGCGCGTCCTTGCCATGGTGCGTTACGACCACCGGGTTGCGCGCCGATTGCAACCGCCAGTTGGCAAAGCCGCGAATGAAATCCGCGGCCGATACGCGATGGGGTTCGTGAGCGCTTGCCATGCAGACCTCGTGAAAAATCAAAGCCTGATATGATTATGGACGGCGGGCGTCGGGCGTGGCCGAAAGATGCGTCCGCGCTGACGCCAAAGCGGCGCGATCACACAAGCCTTGCCCGGCCGCACCGCAAGGCGTTCACGCGCGCGTCGGCCTGGCCGACCGAAAGGCCGAGTGTCCCGGTGATATCCGCCAGGACCGTATCGAGTACCGGCGCCGCCAGCGCCACCGCCTCGCCCGCGGCCGCGCGCAACGCATTGAGGTTCAATCCGAGGCCCAGCACCCTGACGCGCAGGTCCATCCGGTCGGACAGCGATTTCGCGGCGCCGGCGACCCACCCGCTGCTGCTGACCGTCTTCACCCTGCCCTCGTCGATGTCCGCGCGGCTGAAGGCTGCCGGTTTTTCGGCGCGATCGGACAGGACCAGTTCGGCCTCCGCATCGATGCTGACCAGCGGCAGGCGGACGATCGACGCGGGAGCGGGGTCGAGCGCGCGGTTCATATTCTGAAAATCGCCGTTGCTGACGGTGCCGATCGCCAGCGTGGCCGGAGCCGTGACGACCGCCAGCGCCACCGCTGCATTGCTGTCGGCCCGGCAATCGATCTCCGATATTCTTGCCGATGCCGATCCCAGTTCGGCGAGCACCGGAATATGGACGCTCGCCAATGGTGTCTGGACCCGCGTGTCGAGTTTCATCCGCACCTGGGCGGTGCGGACGACGACCTCGTTGGTGTCGGTAACCGCAATCAGCGGCGACTGCGCGGGCGGCTCGCCGATCAGCAACGCGATGTCGATGCCCGATCCGCCGGGCAAATTGCTGGCGACCGACAGATCGAGCTGGCGATTGGCGCTGCCCAGCAGCAGCATGGTCCGCAGCAGGCCGAGCGCGTTGACGTTGACCGGGTTCGCCGCATCGGCCCGGATACTCGACGCGCGCGGGCCAAGGTCGATGGCGCGCGACGGCAGCAAGGTGCGTGGCAGCGCCCGGTCGGCGATATGTTCCAGCGCCCGGGCGGCCTGCCCGTCCGACGCCTGCGCCAGCGCCGACAAGACCTGCGGCAGGGTGACCCGGGTGTCGAGCGTCTGGCCAAAGGTCAGCACCTCGGCATCGATTTCGCTTCGCAATGCTTCTGAAAAGGCGAGCAGGTCGATGTCGGTGCTCGCCAGCGCATTATAGTCCATCAGGGACAGGTTGACCTGACTGCCCGTCAGTTGGGAAAGCAGCGCATTGGGCAGCCCGCCGTTCACCGCAGCGACGCGCGATCCCAGCGAAAAGGCTGCATAACCGCGCCGCGCGCCGGTGGCGCTGGCGGCAATAACGCTTTCGTTCCGTCGGGTCAGCGCCCGACCGAAATAGAGCGGGCGGTCGCGATGCAGAACGATGCGAACCGCGTTCGGCGACGTCCCGCCGGGCGTAAAGCGCCGGTCGGCGGCGACCGTGCGGTCAGCTGCGTAATGACCGGTCGCAAGTTCGGCGATACGGATCGTGCAATTGCAATTGGCGGCGATAATCCGCTCCGCGGCGACGCGTTCCTCGCCCGGCCGCCCCGCTGCGGCGAGCGCCGCGGCATCGGCGATCCCCTGCAGCTTGCGGCGGTCGAGATAGAGCGAGCCGACATCGACTGCGAGCGCGGCGGCGCCGATCAACATGGTCATGGCAAAGGCCGCCGCGATACTGATCCCCGCCTTGCGGTCGCGGATGAGTTCGCAAAGGTGGTGCAGCGCCGACATGCTCAATCAACCGGCAGTTCAAAGGTGGCACGCGTGCGGATGACGCGGCCCGGCGAAGGGACCAGCGCCGATTGCACAAGAGCGCCGTCGGCCGCGGTAAAACCGACCGCGACCGTCACCGCCTCGCCGGTTTCGGAAACGGTAACGCTATGCGTCCCCGCGACCGCTTGCAGACTGCGGGCGACGGCAGCTTCCGCGATGGTCCGGCGATCCTCGGCGTCCAGTCCGACAATCGCCGCGCGGGCGCCATCGTTCGCGGCCTGCTGGACGCTGTGCGCCAAGAGAAAATACTGCCCGTAGACGAGCATCCCCATCAGCAGCACGAGCAGCAGCGGCAGCACCAGCGCCATTTCCACGATGGCGGCGCCGCGCTGTTCGCGCACCAATGTGCGCGGCCGCGTGGTGCGGTGCATGGGGGCAAAAGCCGGGGGTTGGACAGCAATCATGCGCACAGAATGATGCGGGCGCATAAAAACGGCGTCGACACGCGCCGACGTCATTTTTGCGTAATTTACATATCGGCTGGCACGATTTCCGCCGGACGATTGGCGGATATTCGGCCACCTGGCCGACCCGTTGCAACCGCGTTAACGGGCGGCACCGGGCGTTTGACTGAAAATATGTTATTCGGTCGGTTCCAGCTTGTCCTCGGTGCGATGCTCGAAATCGGAGGCATCGTGACGTTCACGAAGCTGACTGGCCGGATCGCCGGTTACGCGATTGACCATCCGCCCCCGCTTCACCGCGGGTCGTTTGGCAAGTTGATCGGTCCAGCGCTGGACATTCTTGTAATTTTGCACCTGTAAAAACTCGCCGGCATCATAGACCAGCCCCTTGGCGAGCGCGCCATACCAGGGCCAGATGGCCATATCGGCGATCGTGTAATCGGCGCCGGCGATATATTCGCTGTCGGCCAGGCGCCGGTCGAGAACGTCCATCTGCCGCTTCACTTCCATTGCGTAGCGGTTGATCGGATATTCCTGCTTCGTCGGCGCATAAGCGTAAAAATGTCCGAAGCCGCCACCGAGGAACGGCGCGCTGCCCATTTGCCACATCAGCCACGATAGCGTTTCGGCACGCTCGGCGGGGTCCGTCGGCAGGAACGCGCCGAATTTTTCGGCGAGATGGATCAGGATCGCGCCCGATTCGAACACCCGGATCGGTTCCGCACCGCTGCGGTCGACGAGCGCGGGGATCTTGCTGTTGGGATTGGCGCCGACAAAGCCGCTGGAAAACTGGTCGCCTTCGCCGATATTGATCAGCCAGGCGTCATATTCCGCACCCGCATGACCCGCCGCCAGCAGCTCCTCGAGCATGACCGTCACCTTCACGCCATTGGGAGTGCCGAGCGAATAGAGCTGGAGCGGATGTTTGCCGACCGGCAAGTCCTTGTCGTGCGTCGGCCCGGCGATCGGCCGGTTGATATTGGCGAAGCGCCCGCCGCTGTCCTTGTCCCACGTCCAGACTTTCGGCGGCACATATTCGGTTTGATCGCTCATTTCGACACTCCGCATTGGAATTTCATACTGATCGGTATTTAAACACCGACAGGGAGGACGTCCAGCCCTGCCGCATCAAATAATGCTATCGGCCCTGAAAGCCGCGATGGCGTCGTCGCTATAGCCCAGCTCGCGCA
>JAHCKJ010000079.1 GCA_026125835.1 Sphingopyxis sp. | reverse complement strand
ACCGTCGCCGTCCATTCGCGCCGCGGTATCGCCCAAATCTCTCGCCAATTGATTGCAAGCCCCCGTGCCATTGTGCGGCACGCGACCCCGCGACCGATCAGTTCGCCCCCGGCAAGTCCGCCATAAGCCGCGCCGAGCGCGCCCCCCGCAAGCTGGCCAGCGGCCCGGCTCCATCCCATAGCGATATATCCCGCCGCAAGCGGACGAAAGTGCAGGCGCCGCGCGAGACTGGCCTGCAGCAAGCTGGACAACACGAGGCAAAAGAGCAGCGGCACGATCATCAGGAGCGCCGCAATCGGGAGCGGACCGAGCCCGAAGTATCCCTTCTCGATCGCCAGCGCCGAAAGGCCAGCTGCCGGGAGCAGCGCCGCGGCCGAAATTTTCAGCCCCGCCGACAGTAATCGGTCGGCGGCGCCCTCATCGACGGCGGCGAGGATCGCGTCGTTTAACCCAAACAGCAGCAGCGCAGCCGCGATATTGCAGTAGGCAAGGGCGACCCCGAATTGACCGAAAGATTCGGCGGAGTAGAGACGGGCGAGAATGGGTGCAACGGCGATCGCGGCCAGCTGGCTGAGCCCGGCGGCCGCCCCGACGCCACCGATCGAGCGAAGAACGGGCCGGTCAAGCCAGCGGCGCAAAAAGCTCCGGCCGGTCGCCTGCGGCCCCGAAGTCATCCCGCAAGCCCCCTCATTCTGTCCGACCAGATTGCGAACATGAAAATGCGCCACACCTGTTGTGCCGATCCGCGGCCTTCATCGAAAAAGCCGCGCAGATAGTCACCCGTCCGTTTGGAATTAAAGGCCGGGACGGCCGCAACCGCGTCCCGATATCGTTCGAACGTCGCGCGATTGCCGCGAAGCCACAGGCCGTCGTCGGCAAAGAATCCGATCTTGTCGCGCCGCGTCCGGATCGCCTCGGGCAGGATGCCGTGCATCGCCTCGCGGAACACATGCTTCCGGTCGCCGCGCGGCGACACAATATATTCGGGCGGCAGCGAAAACAGGAAATCGGCGAAATCGGGCGTCAGGAACGGTACTCGGCTTTCAACCGAAAAGGCCATCGAAGACCGATCGGCGATCCGCAACAATGTGGGAAGCGACGTCCGCACCGTCGTGTCCATCAGGTGCGACGCCATGTCGGGGTAATTGGTGAGCATGGTGCCCGCGATTGCCGCTTCGTCGACTCGGTTGGCGGTAAGCCACTCCGAATCAAGAAAGGGAGGCAGGATGGAGCGGCCAAGCGCACGGCGATAGCGACCGATCGCGCCCGCCGGCAGCAACGCCTGCCCGAGCTGCGCTGCCATGCGGAGCCTCGTTCCCATGCTGTCGCCACCGTGCGCAATCAGACGCAGTGCCCGGTCGATCCGCCCCCGGCGGATCTGTGATGCACCATAGGTAGCGACATAGGGCCAATAGCCGGCGAGGATCTCGTCGGCCCCCTGCCCGTCGAGCGTCACCGGCACACCCGCCTCGCGCGCCATCGCAAAGACGCGATATTGTGCATAGATGCTTGCCGACCCAAAGGGTTCGCCCTGGATTGCGATCATCCTGTCGATGTCGTTGGCAAGGTCTCCGGGTTGCGGCACGACCTTGTGCGCCTCCGCGCCGATATGAGCGTTGACGATGTCGACCCATTTTTCTTCCGACTGCCCGGGCTCCGCGGAAATGAAACTGAAGGTGTTGAGCCGGACATCGGGTTCAAGATGATGGATCGCGCATACGATGCTTGAGGAATCGAGCCCTCCCGATAGCGCCGCGCCCACCGGCACGTCACTGCGCAGGTGCAGGCGAATATTGGTCAGAAAACGTTCGCGGCATTCGGCAACGGCGTCGGCAAAACCAATCTTGCGTCGCGCCGTATTCGGTCGCCAAAAAATGCGTGGCTCCGACAGCGCACCAGTCGCGAAATCAAAGCGCGCGACCGACGCCGCCGGCAAACGGCGGACGCCGTCGATCAGCGTCGATTCGGTCGTGGTCGACGCTCCGAAGCGAATGAATTCGACCGTCTGGAGCGGATCGATATCGAGCGGAACCCGGCCAGTCGACACGAGTGGCGGTAATTCGGAACAGATGAGCAGCCGGTCGTCGGTCAGCACATAATGGAGCGGCTTGATCCCGAATGCGTCACGGCCGATCCAGGCTTGCCCCGCTTCGCGGTCAACAATGACGAACGCGAACATGCCGACAAAGCGGCGAACCGCATCTTCGCCCCACAGAGCCCAGCAGGCCAGTAGAACTTCGCTGTCGGACTCGGTCCGGAACGACCAGCCTGCTGCAACACACTCGCGCCGCAGTTCGAGATAATTGTAAATTTCGCCATTGTAGACCATCACATAACGGTCGTCGGCAACCGCCATCGGCTGGTTGGCACGCGGGTCGGGATCGATGATCGACAGGCGACGATGGCCGAGCCAAGCCCTGCCCTCGCGATCAGCTTCGGGCACGCCATTCGCCAGATGGACGATCGCGGTGCCGCTGCCGTCGGGGCCGCGATGAGCGATCATGTCGAGCTGGCGCGTATAGTCTTCGCGAATCGAACCGGAACGCGACAGGGCTGCAAACAAACCGCACATGGTCAGACGCCGTAGCCGTGACCAAGACGATAAACCAGCTTTCCGCCAAGCGCCTTGGCGCGTTGGGTAAAGGACTCGCCGGCGGCCTTCCACCGCCCGGCGGCCGCGGCGAGCAGCGGGCGGTCCAGTCGGACTGCCAGATAGTCCAGCAATATCCAATGCACCGTTTGATAGGTCAGCGTATTCGGATTGGCGCGCGCCATCGACGCGTCCGATGACCTGAAATCATATGTCGTCCAGTCACCGATTTCCCAGCTCGGCAGGTTCCGCTCGATCGAGGCAATCACATCATCGCGCAGCGCGCCCGCCGTCCCGGACGGATCGAGGCCGGCGGCGACAAGGTCGTCGAGACCGACAAGGGCGTAGAGGCAGCCGTTCAGCACATGCCGATATTGCGTACCTGGATATTCCTCCAGAAAGGCGCCACCGTCGGGCAGATGTGCGAGCAGGCCTCCTTCCGCAACGCTTCGACCAAGCCAATCGGCCGCTTTGCGCGCTGCATTCGCCATTCGCTCTTCGCCAGTCAGCGCCAGGCCGCGGACCAGCACCGAAATACCCTCGCCCTGCGCAATACAGCTCAGCCACCCAGGCGGCATGCCGACAAGCTGGAAATCATGCCGAAACGCTCCCTCTTCCTGTGCTGCGAACCAGTTACAGCTGGCCAAAAATCGTTCGCTGGCCTCCGTCGAGTTGTCCTCGGCCCAGCGATTCCAGTTTGCCAAGGCATAAGCCGCAATCCGCGAGGGCAGATATTGTCGTTCGATTGCGCCCGGCAAGTCCCGCAGCGGCACACCCGCCGCGTCGAACGGCTCAAAATAATCCGAAGGCCGATCGAGCTGGAAACTCCAGTCGAGCGGATAGACGTCGCGGCCTTCGACCGGCGCTGCGCGGGCCGCGTCGCTGCCGCCCAGCAGGAAAAAACGAATATCTTGCGCCAGCAGGCGATATTCCTTCCTAGGCATGTTGCGCGTCCGGTTGCGTCGATCCGGTCAGTCGATCGTACAAGTTGACGAGAGTATTGCCGTCAACCGACCAGTTGTAGCCATTCAGAATAGCGTCTCGCCCACGGCGACCCATCGCCTCCGCCTCAGTTGGATTGCGAAACATATATTCGATGGCGGCCGCGATCGCAGCCGGATCGTTTGGATCGACGGCGATACCGCATTCAAACTGTTCGATCAGGTTTCGCCAGACCGGAAATTCCGATGCGACGAGCGGCAGACCAGCCGACATCACTTCGAAGAACTTATTCGGTTCGGAATCTATGACATTGGGTGTCGGCTGATAGAGGACGAGGCCGCAACGCGCCTGCTTGAAGATGTCGCTGATCGCGGATCGCGGAACCCAGCCCCGAAAATCCACTCTTTGCCAACCGTCGCTGTCGCGCACGCGGGCTTCCAGGCTGCTGTCGGAAAATGACCCGCCCAGGATTAACCTCGGTTCCAGTTCATTGGGAACCCGGGCCATCGCATCGACCATCGCCACTGGCCCGTTAAAGGCCGCCAGACCGCCAAGATAAGCAGCTATATTGCGACGTGCGGTGAAGGGTGGCGCTTCGCCCGTGGAAAACTCACCAAGGATAGGGCTGTTCCGGACCAGGGTCACGCGCTCTGGCGCAAAGCGTGCATGGATCGCCTTCGTCGCTCCGATAATGCGATCACAGACAAGCTGCGCCACAAATTCGAAGCCATGCACGGCAAGGCGGATCGGCGCGCGCGCCCATGATGGCAAATAGGCCTTATCTTCCAAATCTTTGGCGACATCTTCATGGACGTCATAGACGACTTTCTTGCCCATGAGCTTCAGAACGAATGCGCCCCAGATCAGTTCGACGTCGTGGAAATGCACAACATCGGCCCCGATCCGCCGAGCGGCGGCTACAGCTTGCGCAACGCCGAGCGTCATGCGGACGATCCGGCGATGATGTCGCGGGATCGGGACGATCTCGATCCCATCGACGATGCCCGCGTCGCAATCGGACTGGATCAGACTGACGCGGTATCCCGCAGCAGCCAGACTTTTGCACTCTTTGTGGAAGATCCGAACGTCGAACGGCTTGTGGACGGTGGTCAAATGGACGACGTGCACCTGTCCGCGGTCGCCCACCGTCACACCCCATATCCAGCACTTGCGCCCGTTTCGATCGCATCGGCACCCGGCGGCGGATAGGCGGGCAGCGGCTGTTCGCGCCGGCACACGTCGATCAGCATCGGCTCGGCCCCACGGCGTTCGAGAATCGCGGCGACACCGTTCAGTGCTGCGCGTTTGTCGATGATGGCCAAAAAGGTCAGCCACACAATGCGGAGGTCGAGCGCCAGCGACATATTGTCGACGTAAAAAAGACCAAGCCGACTTTTCCACGGACGGATCACGCGGTTATATTCAAGGTCGGCGTGTGGGGCGCCGGCCAGGATGTCGCCTTCGTCCGAAAAGACGATCGACGCCAGATCGGTAATCCCGGGGCGCACCGACAACAGCTGCATCTCCTGGTCGGTATAAAGATCGACCCCCCAATGACGCACCTGCGGCCGCGGCCCGACGACCGACATCGACCCTGCCAATACGTTGAGGAACTGCGACAATTCGTCGATCTTCCAGCGGCGGATGAAATGCCCGACCGCGGTGATCCGGCGATCGTCGGCCCCGGTCGAATTGACCCCCGACTTCGCCGCATTCACAACCATCGAGCGAACCTTCATCATCGTGAAGTTGCCCCCGCCGCGCGCGACGCGCGGCGCCTTGTAAAATGGCGAATGATAATCCTGCAGCCAAACCGCAAACATCGATCCCAGCAGCAGGGGCGACGCGGCAGCCAGCACGCCTGCCGACATCCCGATGTCGAACAGCCGTTTCAGCGGATAGCCGCGGTTCTCGATCGCCGAATTCATGCGGCGAGTCCGACGACCGAGCGGCAGGCGGCCGCGATGGCCGACGCATCCATGCCATAAGCGGCCCGCAGATAGTCCTGGTCGCCGACGATGGTCGGATACAGATCATCCAACCCCACCGCGCGAAAGGCCTTTGGCGTAGTGCCATTTTCAAGACACAGCTGCGCAACCGCGCTGGCGAGTCCGCCGACGACATTATGCTCTTCGACGCACACGATGGCGCCCGTTTCACGCGCTGCCGCAAGCAGCGGCGCGGCGTCGAGCGGCTTTAGCGTGTGGACCGACAATATGCGGGCGTCGATCCCTTCGGCCGCCAGCGTATCGGCGGCCGCCAGCGCTTCGGACAAGATTGCACCGATGGTCACGATCGTTAGCGCCTTGCCGTCGCGAACCGTCCGCACTTTGCCGAGCTGGACGCCTGCGTCGTTGACCGGCAGCCCGGCTTGTCCTTTGTCGAGCCGAAGATATTTTGGACCGGGCGCTGCCGCCATCTGCCGGGTCAGAACCCGGGTCTCCCACGGATCCGACGGTGCCACGACCATCATGTTCGGAAGCGCCCGCAGGATCGCAAGGTCTTCCGTGGCGAAATGCGACATACCGAGCTGGCCATAGGAAAATCCGCCGCCCACCGCGACAGCGGTAACGTCGGCATCATGGTAGCAAACGTCATTCCGCAGCTGCTCCAGGCAGCGCAGTGTCGTGAAATTGCCGATCGAATAGGTGTAGACCTTGTGCCCTTCGAGTGCGAGGCCGGAGGCAAGACCGGTCATATTCTGTTCGGCCACGCCGGCATTCAAGAACTGGTGCGGGAAACGCTCGATATAGGAATTGAGCACCCCGAACCCGAGGTCGCCGGTGATCAGCATGACCGATGGATCGTTTTCGGCGAGGTCCATCAGTTCGGCAATAAAAGCATCACGCATCGGCCCTGCCCTCTTCGTCGTGGCTCAACCCGAGTTCGGCCCGCGCGTCGGCATATTCATCGCCTTGCGGCGTGCGATAATGCCAGAGCACCTGCCCTTCCATGAAAGACACGCCTTTGCCCTTGGTCGTGTGGCAGATGACGACGCTCGGAATACCCCGGCGACCCGCCGCGACATCGAGCGCGCCCAGCAATGCGTCATGATCATGCCCGTCCACTTCGGTAACGTGCCAGCCGAAAGCCCGCCATTTGTCCGCAAACGGTTCCAGCGCCAGGGTATTCGCGACCAGATCGAGCGACTGAATCTTGTTATAATCGACCGCAACGACAAGGTTGTCGAGCTTGTGATGCGCCGCAAACATGATCGCTTCCCAGTTCGAACCCTCGTCGCACTCGCCATCCGAGAGCAGGACAAAGACGCGATTGTCGCGCCCCGCGCGCTTGGCCGCCAGCGCCATGCCAGTGCCGACACTCAGGCCGTGGCCGAGCGATCCCGTCGAAAATTCGACGCCGGGCACGCCCTTGTGGCTAACATGCCCCGACAGTTTCGATCCGTTCTGATAGTGCGTCTTCAACTGCTCGCGCGGAATGAAGCCGCGCTCGGCCAGTGCCGCATAGACCCCGGCTCCGGCGTGTCCTTTTGACAGGATGAACCGATCACGCTTGGCCCAGCGAGGGTCGGCGGCGTCGAGCGCCATCACCCGCCCGTAGAGAACCGCGAGGATGTCGGCGAGCGACAGAACCGAACCGACGTGCGAGCTCTTTCCCAGATGGGTCATCTGCACCGCGTGACGGCGGAGCGCCAGCGCCATATCGCGCGTGTCGATCAAATTGGTGGCTGGGGCCTCTTGCATCACGGTTCCTCAGTCGAGAATGGCAAAGCCGATGTATGGATCGAAATCGAACCGCTCGATCCGCAAGGGACGCTTGGCGTGGGTTTCGAGCATCGCCAGCGTTTCGCCGGGCCACAAGGGGTTATCGAGTTCGTCGAACGCCACGACCGCGCCCCTCGGCATGCGCGGCAGGAAATGCTCGAGCGCCACTTTCGTCGGTTCGTACAGGTCGAAATCGAGGTAGAGCAGCGAGACGAGCAGGTGCGGGTTTTCCTCGACGAAGGCGGGGATCGTCTTGGTCGCGTCACCGCGTACCAGCTGCACCTTGTTGACATGCCCGATGAAGCGCGTGCTGTCGTAAATTTCGACGAGCTGGGTCAGTTCGTCGAACACGTCGGCGGCGAGATCGCCTTCTTTGACATGCTGCGAGGTCGCCGACCGGTCCTGTTCCGAAATACCGGGAAAACCCTCGAAGGTATCGAAACCATAGATCCGGCGCATCAGGTTTACCGGCTCGAGGATTGCCGAGAACTTCGCCCAGCTCATCGTCCCAAAACCGTGATTGACGCCGCATTCGATGATCGAGCCCTTCACCGGCTGGATGAGCTTGAAAATCTCATACAGCGCGAGGAACCGCGTCAGGTTCTGACGCCGAACATATTTGGGAAAATTCTCGACCTTGGTTTCCCAGGTCGACGGGTTGGCCTCGAACAGCGCGCGGTTGCGCGAAGCTTCGACCTGTTCGGCATTGGTGCGAAGACCGCCCGATACGGCAATGGGCTCGTTGCTCATCTTGTCATTATCCTCGGATCTGTCGCGCTCATTGCGCGTAAAAGGCGCGGACCTGTTCGATGACATAATCGACGTCATCGTCGGCCAGCATATGGTGCATCGGCAGCATCATGTAACGCTTCGACATCGCTTCGGCATAGGGCGCATGACTACGCAGGCCGAGATCGTCGAACTGGTGCAGCATCCAGCCGCCCCATTGAATGATCGTGCCGACGTTCCTCGCGGCAAGATACTCGCGGAGCGCGTCACGGTCGTCGGCCTGGATTTCGTAATTCTGGAAAATGTCGAAACGTAAATTATCGCTGTCGGGCGCCGGCGGCAGGAGCAGTCCGGCGATGTCGCCCAGCCCGTCCTGATAGCGACCGGCGATGGCGCGTCGCCGCGCGATCGCGTCGTCGTAATGCGCGAGCTTCAGGCGGAGCACGGCCGCCTGGATATTGTCAAGGCGACCATTATGGCCGAATTTGCGAACTTTGCCGTCGCTGCCGCGGCCGTGGTCGCGCATCTCGCGGATCGCGGCCGCGGCGCCTTCGTCGTTGGTCACGATCGCACCACCGTCGCCGAAGCAACCGAGCGTCTTGGCCGGGAAAAAGCTGTACGAGCCGGCGACGCCGAACAGACCGGCCTTCGTACCGGCGAACGACGCGCCGAGCGCCTGGCAGCTGTCTTCGACGATCTTGAGATTGTGCTCGCGTGCAATCGCGCCAAGCGCGTTCATGTCGCTGGTTCGTCCGTTTAACTGCGTCGGCATGATCGCGCGCGTCTTTTCGCTGATCATGCTCTCGGCGCTGGCCGGGTCCATCATGCTGTCGGGCAAGCAGTCACA
>JAHCKJ010000078.1 GCA_026125835.1 Sphingopyxis sp. | reverse complement strand
TTCGTGGACCGCAAGATAGGTGCCGACGCCGTGCCCGGTGCCATGCGCATAATCCACCCCGTCGGCCCACAGATATTGGCGCGCGAGAATGTCGAGCTGGCTGCCGCGCGTACCCTTGGGAAAGCGCGCGGTGGCGAGCGCGATATGGCCCTTGAGCACCTGGGTAAAGCGGCGGCGCATTTCGGGCGTCGGCGCGCCGATCGCGATCGTGCGCGTGATATCGGTCGTGCCGTCGGCGTACTGCCCGCCCGAATCGACCAGATAGAGCGTGCCCGTCTCGATCGCGCGGTTCGTCGTCTCGTCGACCTTGTAATGCGGCAGCGCGCCATTGGGGCCGGCAGCCGAGATGGTGTCGAACGACAGATCCTTCAGCCCGCCGCCCGCTTCGCGAAATTCGCGCAGCTTCGCCGCGGCTCCGAGCTCGTCGAGCCAGCCCTGCGGCGCGACCTCTTCCATCCATTTCAGAAAGCGGGCGACCGCCACACCGTCGCGCACATGCGCGGCGCGCGTGCCGCCCAGCTCGACGTCATTCTTGATCGCCTTGGGCAGCACCGCCGGATCGCGGTGGCGCTCGATGACCGCACCCGCTCCTTCGAGTGCGGTGAAGATGGCGGCGACCGCGCGGTCGGGATCGACCGCAACCTTCTTGCCCTTGAGATCCGCAAGCGCACCCTCGAACATGCTGCGATCGTGGATCCGCACGCTGTTGCCCAGATGCGCGCGCACCGCGTCGGTGACTTTCTCGGGCGCGATGAACAGGTCGGCGGTCGCGTCGGCATGGAGCAGTGCAAAGGCCAGCCCGACCGGCGTGTGGCTGACGTCGGTGCCGCGAATGTTGAACGTCCAGGCGATCGAATCGAGCGCGGTCATCACCGTTGTGTCGAGCCCCTGCGCCTTCAGCCAGTCGGCGATGATCTCGCGCTTCTCGACCGCGCCCTGGCCCGCGAGGGCGGCGTCATGCACCGTCACAACGGCGGCGCTCGGCGCGGGCTGGTCGTCCCACGCCGCGTCGACCGGGTTCGCCTCGACCGCGACAAGGCTTGCGCCCTTCGCCGCCAGCGCCTTTTCCAGCCCGCGTGCCCAATCGATGCCGTGCAGCCAGGGGTCGTACCCGACCTTCTGGCCTTCAGCGACATGCGCCCCCAGCCATTCGGCAACGCCCGACTGCGGCACCCCGACATGGTCGAACAGCGTCCCGTCGACCTGATCGCGCACCTGTACCGTATAGCGGCCGTCGACGAACACCGCGGCCTTTTCGGGCAGCACCGCCGCCGTCCCGGCCGATCCGCCAAAGCCCGTCAGCCACGCCATGCGCTGCGCATAGGCGCCGACATATTCGCTCATATGTTCGTCGCTGATCGGCACCACAAAACCATCGAGCCCGCGCGCTTTCAGTTCGGCGCGGACGCGGGCGAGGCGCTTGGCGTGGATGGAGCCGGGGACGGGGCTGGACATGATGGCTTCCTTGTTCCTACATCGCCGCCGAACCGGCCCATCTGGGGCGATGCTGCGGGAGTTGTCTTTATGCGCGCTATTTGGATGTTTCTGGCCGCAATTACCACCCCGCTTGTCGCGTCCCCGGCCGCCTTTGCCGCAGAGAAAGTTAGCGAATTGACCACCACCCCCGCCGCTCCGGTCGCCGATAAACGACCGCATGACGTGACCTTGCACGGCAAAACGCTGTCCGATCCGTACTTCTGGCTGCGCGATCAAAGCTATCCGGTGATCGATGACGCCGACATCCTCGATTATGTGAAGGCTGAAAACGCCTATTTCGACGCGGCGATGAAGCCGCACGCCGATCTGGTCGAAACATTGTTCCAGGAAATGAAAGGCCGGATCAAGGAGGCGGATTCGAGCGTGCCGCAGAAGGACGGCGACTGGGTCTATTGGGTCGAATATGAGGAAGGCGCCGAATATAAGAAATGGTATCGCAGGCCCGCGGCAGGCGGCGATGCCGCGCTGATCCTCGACGAAGTCGCCATGGCGGCGGGCAAGGAATATTTCCGCCTCGCCGAAGTGTCGGTCAGCCCGAACGGCAAGCTGATGGCCTATTCGTTCGACGACAACGGGTCGGAACGCTTCGAGGCGCGCATCCGCAACCTCGAAACGGGCGAAATGTTGCCCGACGTGATCCCCGGCACCTTGTCGTCGCTGGTGTGGACCGCGAACAACGACGCCATCCTCTATGGCCTCGCGAACGAGAATTGGCGCACCGACAATGTCCGGCTGCACAAGCTCGGCACGCCGGTGAGCGAGGACAAATTGCTGTACAAGGAGGCCGACATCGGCTTCGGCGTCGGCATCGGCAAAACCGCCGCCGACAATTATATCGTCATCGCGACCGGCGATAACGAGACGAGCGAGGTTTACCTGCTCCCTGCCGACAATCCCGAAGCGCCGATGCAGCTCGTCTCGGCGCGCCAGAAGGGCCGCGAATACAGCGTCGACGAGCGCGAAGGCACGCTCTATATCCACACCAACGACGAACACCCCAATTTCCGCGTCGCGACCGCGCGCATCGACAAACCCGGTGAATGGAAAACGCTGATCCCCGGATCGGACCACAGCTACATCACCGGCCTGTCGATCTTCCGCGACTATTTCGTGCTCGAGGCGCGCGAGGACGGGCTCGATCAGGTCGATGTCCGCAAATATGACGCGCCGCTGACCCCCGGCCGGATCAAATTTCCCGAAGCCACTTATGTGGCGGGGCTCGGCGACAATCCCGAATATCATCAGGACAAGCTCCGCCTCGATTATGAATCGATGGTCACCCCCGACACCGTCTATGACTATGACCTGGCCAGCGGGACGCTCGAAACCCTGAAGGTGCAGGAGATCCCTTCTGGTTATGACGCTTCGCAATATGTAGCCGAATGGGTGAATCTGCCGAGCCGCGACGGCAAGACGATGATCCCCGCCTCGCTCGTCTATAAAAAGGGCACCAAACTCGACGGCAGCGCGCCGATGCACCTTTATGCCTATGGCTCCTACGGCTATCGTGTGCCGCCGGGCTTTTCGACGACGCGGCTCAGCCTCGTCGATCGCGGCATGATCTATGCCATCGCGCATGTCCGCGGCGGCGACGACTTGGGGCGCGCCTGGTATCTGGCGGGCAAGACGACCGAGCGCACCAACACCTTCAACGATTTCATCGACGTCGCAAAGGGCCTGATCGCGAAGAAATATACGAGCGCCGGCAAGATTTCGATCGAGGGCCGCTCGGCGGGCGGGCAGGTGATGGGCGTGGTTTACAACGAGGCGCCCGAATTGTGGGGCGCGGTGCTCGCCGGCGTGCCCTTCGTCGACGTCATCAACACGATGATCGACGAAACGCTGCCGCTGACCCCCGGCGAATGGCCCGAATGGGGCAATCCGGTCACCGACAAGGCGGCGTTCGATTATATGCTGGGCTACAGCCCCTATGACAATGTCACTGCCAAGGCCTATCCGCCGATGCTCGTGTCGGCGGGGCTCAACGACCCGCGCGTCACCTATTGGGAACCCGCGAAATGGGTCGCCAAGCTCCGCGCGACGCGCACCAATGATTCGCTGCTGCTACTGCGCACCAACATGGGCGCGGGCCATGGCGGCAAATCGGGCCGCTGGGGCGCGCTGCGCGAGGATGCCGAGGAGTTCGCCTTTGTGCTGACGCAGCTCGGGGCGGGGAAATAAGGTACCGGTACCGATAGCCCCGAGGCCTGCGACAGGTGCGCGACATTTCGGCACATCGGCGCGACAAATCGGACGCATTCCGCCCTTCCACCCAAGGGAGGGAATCCGACGATGCTGCAACCGACCGTTTTAGTTCTAGGCGCCTCAGCCTTCCTCGCTGTCGCAGCACCCGCGTGCGCGCAAAGCGGCGCTGACGCCGACCCGGCCGCCGTCGCGCAGCGCCTGCTCGACACATTGCGCGAAACCAACGGTGTCCCCGGCATGGCGGCGGCGGTGTGGCAGGATGGGCGCATCGTCTGGGAGG
This sequence comes from Sphingopyxis sp., assembly GCA_026125835.1. Taxonomy (GTDB): domain Bacteria; phylum Pseudomonadota; class Alphaproteobacteria; order Sphingomonadales; family Sphingomonadaceae; genus Sphingopyxis. The sequence continues at coordinate 4,879 of JAHCKJ010000078.1, read as the reverse complement.
GTGCGAGCGGGCAGCGCGATCGCGTCAGCGGGGCGCCGGTCACGCCCGACACGCTGTTCCGGCTGGCGAGTGTGTCGAAGATCTTTACCGTCGCCGCGGTCATGCAGCTCGCCGAACAGCGCAAGATCGATCCCGACGCCCCAGTGCAGGATCAATTGCCGTGGCTCGGCGCGCGCTGGCCCGCGATCACCCCGCGCCAGCTCGCGGCGCATGTCTCGGGGTTGCCGCATTATCAGGCGATCGATGCCGATCGCGGATCGCGTCACTACGCCACCGGGCGCGACGCCGTCGCGATTTTCGCGGGGCGCGACCTGCTGAGCCCGCCGGGAACCGCCTACAGCTATTCGTCATGGGGCTATAGCTTGCTCGGCGCGCTGGTCGAGGACAAGGCCGGGCGCCCCTTTACCGATTATGTCAGAGCGGAGGTCGCACCGGGGCTCGCGATTCGCGCCGATGCGACCGACAGCGGCGACCCGGACGCCTCGCGCGCCTATGGCTTCGACCAGCAGCGGCGCGTGGTCGACGTGCCACGCCACGACTTCAGCTACACCTGGGGTGGCGGCGGGCTCAGCGGCACCGCGAGTGCGGTCGCAAGCTTCGGCGGGCGGATGATCGACGGCCGCGTCGTGCGCCCTGAAACTTTTGATGCGATGCTCGTCCCGGTGAAGCTCGCCGATGGCAAGACGGCAGGCGAGGATGATTATGCGGTCGGGTTCGGCTGGCGCAGCGGGGTCGATGCCAACGGCGCGCCCTTCGTCCATCACAATGGCGTGACGCTTGGCGCGCGGAGCACGATCGGGCTGTGGCGCGGCGAACGCACGGCCGTCAGCCTGCTGTCCAATGCGACGTGGGTGTCGCGGATGGAGCCGACGGCGCAGATGATCGCCGCGCCCTTTCGTGCCGTGCCAGCGGGGCTGATCGCCGCCGACTGTCCGCGCGGCGCGCAGCGCTATCGCGGCAGCTTCGGCGACGTTGCCGTCGAAGGCGCGGTGCGCTTCCGGATCGAGGCGGGGCTGTGCGTCGGCACCGTGGAACAGCATCCCGCGATGCTCGCCTATTTCGGTACCGCGATGCAGCGAAGCGACGCGCCGCTGACGATCGTCGGGCTCGATCCCAAAGGCGGACTGAGCCGCGCGGGAATCGTCAATCCGTTCGGTATCGCCGATCTGCGTGCGCAGGTCGACGGCAGCTTTGCCGCCGACATTGCGACCGGGCGCCGACTCGTGCTGCGTTTCGATCAGCCCGGCAAATAGCCGCGCGCGATCAGATCGCGTTCAAGCATCGCCGCGCCGTCGAACAGGTGGCCGGCGATGCCGAGTGATTCGGCGCCCGCAATGTTTGCAGCGACATCGTCGATGAATAATGCGCCTGCCGGGTCGATGCCGAATCGGTCGATCGCGAGGCGGTAAATCGCGGGGTCGGGCTTCATCATTTTTTCGGTGCCGGAGACGATGATGCCCCGAAAGCGGTCGAACACCGGCTGGGTCGGGCGAAAGCCCTCCCAGAATTCATGGCCGAAATTGGTGATCGCGAACAGCGGCACGCCCGCGGCGTCGAGCCGCTCGACCAGCTCGATGCTGCCCGGCACCGGCCCCGGAATCGTCTCGTTGAACCGCGCCGCATAGGCATCGATCAGCGGCGCATGGCCGGGAAAGTCGGCCTTGAGCTCGGGCAGCATTGCGGCAAGCGGGCGTCCGGCGTCGTGCTGGAAATGCCATTCGGGCGTGACGACATTGGCGACGAACCATTCGAGCTCGTCGCGGTCGTCGATCAGCTTGGCAAACAGGTGACGCAGGTCCCAGTCGAACAGGACACGGCCCACATCGAAAATCACGGATCGGCGAATCATGGCTGCTCCACACGCGCGAAAGCGCCGCCGGAAGCATCCGACGGCGTCACGCTTACTCGCAAATGCACGCGGGGCGAAAAAAGCCCCGGCAGGACAATCAGCCCTGGCGCGCCTTGAAGCGGCGGTTGGTCTTGTTGATCACATAGGTCCGGCCACGGCGGCGGATCACGCGGTTATCCCGGTGGCGGTCCTTCAGCGACTTCAGGCTGTTGCGAATCTTCATGGTTCTTGTCCGTAAATCTTGGCGTGTTGACGCGAAGCGGCGCAACTATGGCGATGCAGGCGAAAAGTCAACCGGCTCCCGACGAGAAAACGTCGCCCCCGCGAAGGCGGGGGCCGTTGTCGGGCTTGCGCGACACCGCTGCGTTAACGTCCGGCGGCCCCCGCCTTCGCGGGGGCAACGGGATCGCTAACCCGCCAGCGCTTTCTGCCGCCGCCGCTGCACCGAAGAGCCATAGCCCATTGCCTCGCGATATTTGACGACGGTGCGCCGCGCGATGTCATGCCCCTCCGCCGACAGCCGCTGCGCGATCGTCTCGTCGGACAGGATCGCCTTGGCATCCTCGGCCTCGATCATCGCCTTGATCCGGCTCTTCACCGCCTCGGCCGACACCGCGCCGTCGCCCTCGGTCGCCGAAATGCCGCTCGAGAAGAAATATTTGAGTTCGAACAGCCCGCGCGGACAGGACAGATATTTGTTGCTGGTGACGCGGCTCACCGTCGATTCGTGCATGCCGATCTCTTCGGCGATCTGGCGCAAGGTCAGCGGCCGCATATGCGCGACGCCGTGCAGGAAAAACCCTTCCTGCTGCTTCACGATCGCGCTCGCGACCTTGATGATCGTGCGCTGGCGCTGGTCGAGCGCGCGGACCAGCCAGTTGGCGCTCGCCAGCTGTTCGGACAGCCACGCCTTGCTCTTGGCCGCGGCGCCCGTGGCCAGCTCGGTATAGTAGCGGCGATTGACCAGCAGGCGCGGCAAGGTGCCGCTGTTGATCTCGACCGCCCATCCGTTGGCGGTCGGGCGGATGAACAGGTCGGGGACGACCGCCTGCGACCGGTCGCCGCCGAATTTCAGCCCGGGTTTCGGATCATAGCCGCGCAATTCGCGGATCATGTCGGCCAGATCCTCGTCATCGACCCCGCAGATGCGCTTCAGCTGCGGGAAAGCGCCCTTGGCGACCAGATCGAGATGCGCGATCATCGTCGCCATCGCGGGATCGTAGCGGTCCGCCTCGCGCGCCTGGATCGCGATGCATTCGGCGAGGTCGCGCCCGCCGACCCCCGACGGGTCGAAACATTGCACCCCGGCCAGCACATTCTCGACCAGCGCCAGCGGCACGCCCAGTCGCTGCGCCACCTCGGCGAGATCGGCGCGCAGATAGCCCGTTTCGTCGATCAGCGCGACCAGCTGTTCGGCGATCATCGCCTCCAGCCCGCCGAACCGCTCGCCGACCTGCGCCAGCAGATGCTCGTGCAGCGTCGCATTCTCGCCGGCAAAGCTGTCGAAATCGATGCCTTCGCTATCGCTTCCGCCCGACAGCCCGACATTGTCGCTGGCGCTGTCGTGGTGAAAGCGTTCGGCGGTCATATCGACGTCGAGATCGTTGGCGGCGCCGCTGTCCGACGCCAGCGCCAAGTCCGCATCGAGCGATGCCGCCTCGCTGACCGGCGCTTCGTCGCCCGGGGCGTCCATCGCATCGACCGCGCTGTCGTCGCCATCCGCCGATGCCGTATCGAGCAGCGGATTGCCCTCCAGCGCCTCGGCGAGATAGGTTTCGAGTTCGAGGTTCGACAGCGCCAGCAGCTTGATCGCTTGCTGCAGCTGCGGCGTCATCACCAGCGATTGCGACTGGCGGAGATCGAGGCGCGGACCCAACGCCATCGGGTATCAGCAACCCTTTACCCCGTTCGTGTCGAGCCCCTCGACTGCCTTGGCAGTCGCTCGGGATAAACTTCCGGCTTTGCCGGAAGTCGAGACACGTGAAGCCATGCACATACGCGGCGTGTCTCGACTTCGCTCGACACGAACGGAAACGGAAAGCGGCTCATTCGGCACCGGTACGGCCCACATCGCTCACAACGAGAAACCCTCGCCCAGATACAGCCGCCGCACTTCGGGGTCGGCGACCAGCTCCTCGGGCGACCCCGCGAGCAGCACCTTGCCGTCGTAGATGATGCAGGCGCGGTCGACGAGGTCGAGCGTTTCGCGGACATTATGGTCGGTGATCAGCACCCCGATGCCGCGCGTCTTGAGGTCCGCAACCAGATCGCGGATGTCGCTGATCGACAGCGGGTCGATCCCCGCAAAGGGTTCGTCGAGCAGCATGATCGACGGGTTGGCGGCGAGCGCGCGCGCGATCTCGGCGCGGCGCCGTTCGCCGCCCGACAGCGCCATCGCCGCCGCGCTGCGCAGCCGCGTCAGCCCGAATTCCTCGAGCAATTCCTCCAGCCGCCGCTCGCGCGCGATCTTGTCGGGTTCGGCCAGTTCGAGCACCGCGCTGATATTCTGTTCGACCGTCATGCCGCGAAAAATCGAGGTTTCCTGCGGCAGATAACCGAGGCCGAGGATCGCGCGGCGATACATCGGCAGCGCGGTGATGTCGGCGCCGTCGAGCATGATGCGCCCGGCGTCGGGCTTCACCAGTCCCATGATCGAATAAAAACAGGTGGTCTTGCCGGCGCCATTGGGGCCGAGCAGACCGAGCACTTCGCCCTTGGCCACCGACAGCGACACGTCGGAGAGCACGACGCGCTTGTCATAGCTTTTGGCGATCGAAATCACCGCCAGCCCGTTGCCCGCCGCCGCGTCGTCGCGGACATGCGCCCGATGTTCGGCGACGCCATGATCGGCGTCGGCAGTCACGGTCGCAGGGGTCGCTTCGTCGTCGGTCATTTCCACATCGCTTCCAGAGGAGACATCTGCGGGCGTTACCCGAGGAGCGCCGCCAAGGTCAATCTGGCAAGATTTTTGCAGGGTATCGCGAAGCGGGCCTAGGGTCAGGACCCATTAATTCCGCGCGCGAGGTTTGC
>JAHCKJ010000077.1 GCA_026125835.1 Sphingopyxis sp. | reverse complement strand
AAACTGCCCAAGAAAATGCAGGCCAGCTTCAGCCATGTCGTCCAGGCGCTGGCCGACCGGACGAGCCGCGAACTCGGCGCCGAGGATATCTGGCACGCGTTCGAGGGCCAGTATCTCGCGACCGAAGCCAAGCGCTTCCAGCTCGTCGACTGGTCGGAAACGCATGTAGGCGCCGACCGCATCTTCGCCGGCAAGCTCACCATCGACGGCACCCCCCGCAGCGTCAGCGGCCGCGGCAACGGCCTGATGTCGAGCGTCATCGCCGCGCTCGCCGAATCCGGCGGCCCGGTCATGGACATCGTCGATTACAGCGAACACGCGATCGGCCAGGGCAGCACCGCGCAAGCCGCCGCCTATGTCGAATGCCGCACCCCCGACGGTAAAAGCGTCTTCGGCTGCGGCCTCGACACCGACGTCGCGACCGCCAGCGTGCGCGCGATTTTGTCGGCGGCCAACGCTGTCGCATGACGCTTTACCGCAAGGCGGAATAGCATCGGTTAGTCTGCACACCCCGCGGCACGTGACAACAGAAACTCGCGTTCCCGCTCGTTGCCCGCCAGTGCCGCCGCAGCCTCGAACTGCGTCTTTGCCTCGGCACGGCGCCCGGCGCGGAGGAGGAAGTCGCCGCGTGCGGCGGGCAGCGGCGCATAGTTGCGCAGCAGGGCTTCGTCGGCAAGTGCGTCGACCAGCGCCAGTCCGGCATCGGGGCCGAACGCCATGCTGTGCGCGACCGCGCGGTTCAGCTCGACCACCGGCGACGGCATCACCTTCCCCAGCCGGTCGTACAGCGCGGCGATGCGCCGCCAGTCGGTGTCCTCGGCGCGGCGCGCGCGGGCGTGGCAGGCGGCGAGCGCCGCCTGCAAAACATAGGGACCGCCCGCACCGCCCAGCGCCTCGGCCCGCTCCAGCGCGTTCAGCCCGCGGCGGATCAAGAGCTGGTCCCAGCGCGCCCGGTTCTGCTCGGTTAGCGGCACGAACTGGCCATCGGGGCCGGCGCGCGCCGCCAGCCGCGACGCCTGGATCTCGACCAGCGCGAGCAGCCCCAGCACCTCGGGCTGATCGGGCATCAGGCCGGCCAGGATGCGCGCCAGCCGCTGCGCCTCGGCGCAGAGCGGCGGGCGGACCAGCGACGGCCCCGCGGTCGCGGCATAGCCTTCGTTGAAGATCAGGTACACGACCTCGAGCACCGACGGCAGCCGCGCCGCCAGCTCGGCCCCGCGCGGCACCGCGAACTGCACGCCGGCCTTGGCGATGGCTTTCTTGGCGCGGGTGATCCGCGCCGCGATCGCCGCCTCGTTGGAAAGGAATGCCCGTGCAATTTCCTCCACCGTCAGCCCGCCAACCAGCCGCAAAGTCAGCGCGGCGCGCCCCTCGGGGCCGATCACGGGATGGCATGCGGCAAAGAGCAGCCCGAGCAATTCATCGCCCAGCGGATCGTCCAGCGCGGCTTCGACCGCCTCGGCGCTCATATCGCGCTCCTCGTCCAGGTCGCGGGCCAGTTCGGCATGTTTGCGCGTCTGCATCGCCGCGTGGCGGATGCCGTCGATGGCCCGCCGTTTCGCCGCCGCCATCAGCCAGGCGCCGGGATTGTCGGGAACGCCGCGGGCAGGCCATTCGGTCAGCGCGACCAGCAGCGCGTCCTGCGCCAGTTCCTCGGCGCGGTCGACGTCGCGGGTCAGCCGCGCCAGCCCGGCGATCAGTCGCGCCCGCTCGATCCGGAAAACCGCCTCGATCGCCCGGTGAATGGGGTCCGCCGCCATGCACCACGGTTAGCGGCGCATGGCGGGGCAGGCAAGCGATCAGCCCTTCGCGAGCTTTTCGCCCACACCGTCATGGATCGCGGCGGCTTCGTCCGGGATGATGTCGGCAAAGTCTTCCATCTCGTATAGCGGACGGATCTCGATCTCGCTCGGCCCGAACATCGGGTTGGGGCAGCGCTTCACCCATTCGACCGCTTCGTCCATGTCCTTGACTTCCCACAGCCAATAGCCGGCGACCAGTTCGCGCGTCTCGGCAAAGGGACCGTCGATCACGGTGCGGCTCGGGCCATCGAAGGCGACGCGCTTGCCGAACGATGAGGGCTTCAGCCCGTCACCGGCGACCAGCACCCCGGCATTGACCAGTTCCTCGTTAAACTTGCCCATGTCGACGAAGATCCGGTCGAGCTCGGGCGATGGCGTCATCCCCTGCTCACTGTCCTCGGTCGCTTTTACGAAAACCATTACGCGCATAGTCTGCCTCCTAAAAACCGGGCCAGAATCGGCCTCGTATCTTCATGACGAACGAGTTCCACTGGAATCGACACACGATCGAAATTCCTGGTAGAAAAATTTCGCGAGGCAGAATCCGCGCGCCAGTGACATCGACCGGATTCCCCAAGCGACTTGTTCTTGCAATGACCGCGAGCGGGTCTTGCGTGACCTTCCGTTTACGTTAAGGTCAGTTTCAAACTGCTACCGGAGAGTGATTCATGGCCCTTCCCCCGATTTTCGACCGCCTGCGCCTGCCCGTCATCGGCTCGCCCCTGTTCATCGTATCGGGGCCGGAACTGGTCATTGCGCAGTGCAAAGCGGGCGTCGTCGGCAGTTTCCCGGCCCTGAACGCCCGGCCGCAGACGTTGCTCGACGAATGGCTGCACCGGATCACCGAAGAACTCGCCGCTTGGGACCGCGACAATCCCGACCGCCTGTCGGCGCCCTATGCGGTCAACCAGATCGTCCATAAATCGAACGACCGGCTGGAAGCGGACATCGCAACCTGCGCGAAATGGAAGGTGCCGATCACCATCACCTCGCTCGGCGCGCGCGAGGAACTCAATCAGGCGGTACATGGCTGGGGCGGTATCACGCTCCACGACGTCATCGACGACCGGTTCGCGCGGAAAGCGGTGGAAAAGGGCGCGGACGGGCTGATCCCGGTCGCCGCGGGCGCGGGCGGTCATGCCGGGCGGCAGTCGCCTTTCGCGCTGGTGCAGGAAATCCGCGAATGGTTCGATGGCCCCGTCGCGCTGTCGGGCGCGATCGGCCATGGCCGATCGGTGCTGGCGGCGCAGGCGTGCGGCGCCGACCTCGCCTATATCGGCAGCGCCTTCATCGCCACCGCCGAAGCCAACGCCGACCAAGGCTATAAGGATGGCATCGTCGAAGGTCGCGCCGCCGACATCGTCTATTCGAACCTGTTCACCGGGGTGCATGGCAATTACCTCCGCCAATCGATCGTCGCGGCGGGCATGGACCCCGACAACCTGCCCGAAGGCGACCTGTCGACAATGAACTTCGGATCGGGCGGCAACACCAAGGTCAAGGCGTGGAAAGACATCTGGGGTTCGGGCCAGGGCATCGGCCCGGTCACCGCGGTGCGCCCCGTCGCCGACTTCGTAGCCGAACTCGAATCCCAATATCTGGCGGCACGGCGCGAGCTGGAAGCGAAGGTCAGGCTGTAACGTCGCCGAAAACCCGCTCGATCGCCTCGTCCAGATAGGGGCGATCGACAAACAGCCGCATCGGATCGCGGCGGTTGAGCCAGAACCCTGCCCCGTGCCGGTCGGTCAACGCCCTGCGAACCGTATCCTGCAGCAGCCGTAGCCGCATCACCGCCGTCCGCCGCGCGAAGCGCGGATCCGACGCCGCGTGCAGCGCGAAATGGGCGCGAATACCCTCGACCCGTGCGGCGGCGACATCGCTATAACTCTGATGCGGCCCGCGGTGCAGCGCATGGCCCGACAATAGCGCTTTCCCCTCGCAGGCGGGCAGTATCACCCCGTTGCGGCGGAAATCCGCGAGGACAAAGCCCTCGGGTTGCAAATGATCGAACATCGCCGCCATCTGCCCCCGCCGCAACAGCGCGATCGGGATCAGATGATGTCGCTGGAAGCCCGGTTGCGGTGGCGGTGCGCCCTGCCAGCCGCGGCCCGGCATCAGCGATCGCGGCCAAACTCGACCACCACGGTCGATCGCCGACCGCCGGTAGCGGACGATGGCGACAGGTCGATCCACTCGCCGCCTTCCAACCCGCGCATCGTGCGGTCGTGCTGCACCGGACCGTTCAAAATCATATCGAGCGCCAGTCGGGACAGCCGTTTCACCATGTCGGCAACCGTCCATCCCTCGGGGATCCGGGCCTCCAGTTCCTGCCCCGCGAACAGCGCTAGTCCGCGCGTCGCCATGCTGGCACCGTCGGCATCTTCGCGGCGCCGAAACGCGACGAGGTGCAGCACCGGCGGCATCCCGCTCGCCAGCATTTCGGCGATCGACGCGCGAAATTGCGCCGCGTCCGACCACAGTCGCGCGGGCGACCAGAAAAGATGGCTGGCATCGAACAGGTCGATCAGCAGCACCATCATCTTGAAAAATTCGCGCATCCGGGTCGGCTGGCCGGACGACGCCGAAATTTCGTCGCCAACGTCCGATACGAATATCCAGCAACCCCCGTTCTGCCGCCAGTCGCGCGGCAAACTGGCGGCGAGAAGACTGGTCGACGGATGATCGGGCTCGGCGCCGTCCAGCGCGGCATCGTCGGCGGGACCGGCCACAACTGTCGATCCGCCGAAATGCAGTCGAAAACGCGGCGCCATGACACCCATATCGTCGCCGTCGATCCGCTCGGGTCGAAATCCCATGTGGCGCAGCGCCGTTTCCAGTGCATCCATCGACCGGCCCCGCATGGCTTCGCCGACAACCAGCGCGAAGGGTTCCGGCGGCACCGGCCGGGTCAGAGCGTTCGTGTTCCCCGCGTTCATCTCGCTGGCCAACCTCCATCGCCTTGCGCTTGCATCGCAAGACTATGGTCAATCTTCAAACGGATAATCGCACATGACGCCGGGTTAATTCCGCCGCCGTATTCAGATCGCGACCTGGCTGCCCAACTCGACCACCCGATTGGTCGGCAGACGGAAATACTCCATCGCGCTTTCCGAATTGCGCAGCATCCACGCGAACAGCTTTTCGCGCCAGATCGGCATCCCCGGCTTGCTTGCCGCGATCAACGTCTGGCGCGACAGGAAAAAGCTGGTTTCGATCATCTTGAATTCGCCGCCGCAGCTCGTGACCCGGCCGAGCGCCTCGGGCACGTCGACCGGCTGCATAAAGCCGTAATGCAGGATCAGCCGGTGGAACCCGCGGCCCAGATCCTCGAGCTGGCACAATTTTTCTTCCTGGACGAACGGCACGTCGGCGATCTTGATCGTCAGCAGGATGATGCGTTCGTGCAAGACCTTGTTGTGCTTCAGGTTATGGAGCAGCGCATGCGGAACCCCGTCCGACGTCGAGGTCATGAACACCGCCGTTCCCGGTACGCGCGTCGCGCTGTTCGCCGCCGATTTGACGAACACCGGGATCGGCATCGCGCCCTCGGCCATTTCCTGCTGCATCAGCTTGCGACCCCGCGACCAGGTCGTGAGCATCGTAAAGATGGTGAGCCCGATCGCCAGCGGCACCCAGCCGCCGTCGGGAACCTTGATCAGATTGGCGCCGAAATAAGCGATATCGACGGTGAAGAACACCGCCAGCACCGGCAGTGCCTTCCACGCCGGCCATTTCCACAGGGTGAAAAGCACAACGCTCAACAGGCAGGTGTCGATGAACATGGCCCCGGTCACGGCGATGCCATAAGCGGCGGCCAGGTTGCTCGACGATCCAAAGCCGATGACCAGCAGCACGACCATGACCATCAGCCCCCAGTTGACGACGGGGATATAGATCTGCCCCGCCGCCGAAGCGCTGGTATGCTCGACGCGCAGCCGCGGCATGAAGCCGAGCTGGATCGCCTGCTGGGTCAGCGAGAAGGCACCCGAAATCACCGCCTGGCTGGCAATAATCGTTGCAAGGAGCGCCAGGATGACGACCGGCACCTCAAGATATTGGGGCATCATCTGGAAGAACGGGTCGGAAATCAGGTCGGCGCGAGGACCCGCCTCGGCGGCCAGCACCATCGCCCCTTGCCCCATGTAATTCAGCATCAGTGCCGGCAGCACGAAGGCCAGCCAGCTGATCCCGATCGGCCCGCGGCCGAAATGGCCCATGTCGGCATACAGCGCTTCGGCGCCGGTAACCGCCAAAACCACGGCGCCCAGCGCAATGAACGCCGTAAATCCGTCGACGTAGAAAAACCGTAACGCGTTTACCGGATTGAGCGTTTCGGCGATGATCCACGGATTGGCAGCGATGTGCATGATCCCCAGCCCGGCGAGCGTCAGGAAATATGTCAGCATGATCGGGCCAAAAAGCGCCCCGACCTTGGCGGTTCCGCGCGACTGGAGGGCGAAGAGACCGATCAGGATCGCCAGCGCGATCGGCACGATGTACGGAGCAAACCCCGGGTCGATATAGCGCAGCCCTTCGGTCGCCGACAGTACGGACATTGCCGGGGTGATCATGCTGTCGCCGTAAAAGAGCGCGGTCGCGAACACCCCGAGCAGGATGATCGGCCAGGTCCAGCGCTTTTCTCCCGACGAACGGCTGATCAATGCCAGCAAAGCAAGGCTGCCGCCTTCGCCCTTGTTGTCGGCCTTCATGATCGTCAGCACATATTTGAAGGTGACGACCAGCATCATCGACCAGAATACCAGGCTCAACACGCCATAGATGTGCAGGCGATCGGGTTCGATCGGATGGTGCCCGGCAAAAGTTTCGCGGAAGGCGTAGAGCGGGCTTGTCCCGATGTCGCCGAACACGACGCCTACCGCGCCGACCGCAAGCTTCAGCTTGCCATCGCCGTGGTGGCCGTGACCATAATGGCCGGTGTCGGCGGCGCTCGGTGCAGCGGTTTCCGCGCTGCGCGCGCCATTTTGCGACTCAGCAGTCATCGCGCGCCTTTAGACGAGCGCGCACGATTGTAATAGCGCCCATTTCAAGGGGCTTCCGTCGCCCCGGTCGGCAATCGCGGCCCCATCGCCTGCCGCAGTTGTGCCAGCCGCATTTCGAGGTCGCCGCGCCACGGCGCATCGGCCGGGCTCCGTGCCAGAAGCTCGCTCCACACCGCCTCGGCGCCCTTCAGATCGCCGCCCTGCGCCAACGCGAGTCCGGCAAAAAAGGGCGGTGCGGGATGGCTCGGATCGCGCCGCGCTGCCTCGTCGAACGCCAGCGCCGCCGCGGGCGACATCATCCCGCCGCCGTGCGCGGTCAGCGCATTACCCAGCCCGACCCACAGATCGACATTGTCGGGATAGCGGTCCAAGCCCTTCTGCAAGGTCTTTGCCGCCAGTTCGGTCTTGCCCGTGCGCGCAAAGCCGTCGGACATGCCCAGCCACTGGGCGGCCGGGCCGAAACGGTCAGCCATGCCCTGCCGCTGGTCTGCGATGACATCGCCAAAACCCTCGGGCTCCTCGGGTGCCGCCACCGGCTTGCCCGGCAGCGACGGGCTGCCCTGTAGCGCATAGCCCGCCAGCCCCAGCATTACTGCTGCCGCGGCGAGAGGCCGTGCTGCGGCAGGCAGCTTGCCGAGTACGAACAGGGCAACGATCGTCACCAGCGCCGCGAGCATGACCCACAGCCAGATCATGCCTCGCCCTCCCCGACTTCGTCACCACCGCGCCGGAAGCGTCCGAATGCGAGCCATCCGCCGAGCAGCAGGAACAGGAACGGCCCCAGCCAGAGGAACGCGGTGGCGGCATCGAAAGGCGGGTCATAACTGACCCAATTGCCATAGCGCGCCACCAGCCACTTCTTGATCGCGTCGGGGCTTTCGCCCGCAGCGATCTTGCTGCGGACTTCGTGCCGCATATCGCCCGCCAGCGGGGCGTCGCTGTCGGCGATCGACTGGCCCTGGCAGACGAGGCAGCGCAGTTCGTCCATCAACGCCTTGGCGCGGGCCTCTTTCTCGGGGTCATTCAGCTGTTCATAGGCGTAGGGCGCCGGCGGCAAGCGGTTCTGGGCGAACGACGGAGCGCCGACCGTAGCACCAATGGCAAGCAGCAGCGCCGCCAAAAAACATGCGTGCCCGCGAGACGAAAGCAAGCGCATTCGGCTCACTTCATTGCCTCCAGCTTGGCGATGATTTCGGGTACCTGTTCGGCCAGAATGATGCCCTGATGCTGTTCGCGAATAATTCCTTTGCCGTCGATCAGGAAGGTTTCGGGAACGCCCGACGAACCCAGCGCGATCTGGACGCTGCTTTGCATATCGGATCCGATGCGGTCGAACGGATTGCCATATTCACGCAGGAAGGTTGCGACATCCTCCGGCCGGTCGCGGATCGCGATGCCGTCGATCGGCACACCCGCGGCCTTCAAGGCTTCGAGCTGCGGCGCTTCGGCCCGGCACGGGATACACCAGCTGGCGAACACGTTGACCAGTCGCGGCTTGCCGTCGGCAAGCTGGCTGCTGTTCAACCCCTCGACCCCCGCGGTCGCGGGCGGCAGGTCGAACAGCGGCATCGGCTTGTCGATCCATTGTGACCGGATCAGCGTTTCGGCGGGCGTTACCAGCCGGTAGATGAAGGCGCCGAACAACAATCCCATGATCGCCAGCGGCACAAACAATACCCAGCGTTTGGTCATGGCGCAAAGCGCTCCTGTGATTTGCGATGGCGCCGCGCGCGCCATATGCCCGGCAACTGCGCGCGACCGACCAGCGACAAGGCGGCACCAAGCGCGATCAACCCGCCCCCAAGCCATATCCACCATACCAGCGGCTTCCACCACAGGCGGATCTGGTAACGATCGGCGCGGCCGTCATCGCCCGTCACCGGCTGGCCCAGCACCGCATATAGCTGGCCGCCCGGTCGCGTCAGCAGCGCCGCCTCGTTGGTTTCAACCGGCGCGGTGCCCATCAACCCCGGAAAAGTCCGCGCTTCGGGCCGCATCGTGAACGCGGCGCCACCCGCTGTCCGCGCGACCAATGTTCCCTCGATCGACGGATAGTTCGGGCCCG
>JAHCKJ010000076.1 GCA_026125835.1 Sphingopyxis sp. | reverse complement strand
GCAGGTTCGAATCCTGTCTCCCCGACCACTGACCTCCTGAAACCAGCCCCTATCCCGCAGAGGTAGCGATCAGCCGCGCATAGAAATCGATCATGCGCTTGAGGCTGTCGATCTTCATATGTTCGTTCGTGCCATGGATCATCGCCGATTCCTTCAAGGAAAAATGCATCGGCATGAAGCGGTAAACGTCTTCCGACACCGGTTCCATGTTGCGACTGTCGGTGCCGCCGACGACCAATATGGGCGACAGCACCGCATCGGGCGCGTCGGCACGCGCCGCGGCCGCGATCCATTTCCAGCCCTGCGAATTGGTCGACGACACCCGCGACGGTTCGCGCGGCGCTTTGACCCACGCCAATTCGACCGGCAAGTCGCCGACCGCGTCTTTGGCGCGCGCCATGATGTCGGTCGAACGGTTCCACGGCGCGATGCGATAGTTGATCAGCGCGTTGGCGGTCTGCGGCAGGACGTTTTCCTTGGGGCTGCCCTGCAGCATCGTCGGGGCAATCGTAGTCCGGAACGCCGCCGCGGTTGATGGCGTTCCGGCGACCTCGCGTTTCAGGATCGGGCCGAACAACCATGGGTTGGCGACCGCCATTTTGGTCGTCCCCCCCTTTTCCGCCGCCAGCGCCGCAAGCATCGCCACTCCCGGCCCCTGAAGCTCGATCGGGAACGGCCGATCGGTGATCGCGGTGATCGCGCGCGCCAGCGTGCCGACACCGGTCTCCGCGGGCGGCATCGAACTGTGTCCGCCGGGCGCTTTTGCGGTGACTTTCAGCGTCGCATAACCTTTTTCGGCGATTCCGATCATGATCGCCGGACCGTCGATCACCGGCGTGTCGGTCAGTACGATACTGCCCTCATCCAGCGTGAAGATTGCTTTCACGCCTTCGGCCTTCAACCGCGCAGCCGCGGCGGCAGCACCCGACCCGCCGACCTCTTCATCGTGACCCGACACCAGATAAATACCGCGTTTCGGTCGGAACCCCTGGCTCGCCAGCGCCTCCAGCGCCTCGAACAGGGCAACCAGCGATCCCTTGTCGTCGACGGTGCCGCGGCCCCATACTGCGGCCTCGGCGACCGTTCCGGCAAAGGGCGGATATTTCCAGTCGCCCTCGGTCCCCTCGGTCACCGGAACGACGTCCTGGTGCGCCATCAGGATGATCGGCGCCAGCGCTGCATCGCTGCCCTGCCAATGATATATCAACGTCCGGTTGGGCAGGATCGTGCGCGCCATCGCTCTGTGGGTCGCCGGATAGGTCGCGGCGAGCCACCCGTGCAGACGGTCCCATTCGGCGACGTCGTCATCCGCGGGATCCTGATGCGAGATGGTCCGGATCTGCGTCGCCGCGCTCAGATTCCGGGCGGCGGCATCAATGTCGTAGGGCGGCACCGCGGCCAGCCGGATATCGCTGCCGTCGGCAATATCCGCCGACTCGAAGGTAGCGGTGCGCACCGCCACCGTCGCCGCGGTCACCGCGATGATCGCGAGCCCCCCGGTCAGGATCGTCCGGCTTTTGCCCATGCCCCTCTCCTTCCGACAGGCAGTGGACCGCGGTGCGCGGCGTTTGGCAAGAAAAATGGTGGGCCCGGCAGGACTCGAACCCGCAACCTAGCCGTTATGAGCGGCCAGCTCTAACCATTGAGCTACAGGCCCCCGTTGGAAACCCGGCAGGGGTCGACGGGCGATAGCGGAGCGTGCCGCCGATTGGCAAGCGCCAAGGCTAGCGCCCTGCCTTGTCGCGGTCCGCCAGCGCCAAAATCCCGGTGGATGTTGTCGGCTCAACCCCGCGGCGTGCCAGATGGTCGAGCACGGCGTCCCACCAGCGGTAAAAACGGTCGAGGTCGGCCTCGCTGCGCACATAGGGGGTGTTCCCCGGTTGCAGCGAAGGCGAGTGGAACGAGAAGTTGAGCACCGGCAAGCCGCGGTCGACCGCAATGTCGATGGCCTTGCAGGCGCGGGCAGCGGGAATCCCCTCGGGCGTCAGCGCAATCCGCTCGACGATGCCGAGACGGGCCAGTGCGGCGCCGGCCCGCGTCCCATTGCGGGCGATGTGGTGATAGACACGGCGACCGGCCCGGCCAAGCAAACCGCCGAAAACCGTAGTCACCGGCACTTCGAGTACCGCGCCCGCGACCGTGTTGACCCACCATGGCTCGAGCCGGGCATTGCGATAGTCGGGACCATGTCCGGCGCGATAGTCGAACCCCGATCGTACCGACGTATCGCAAAGAAATCCCAGTTCGGAGAGCATCTTGGCCGTATCGGGGCCGAGGCCGTAACGACCCGCGCGATAGACCGTCGGCGCCGCGCCGAACCGTTCGGCGATCATATCGCGCAGCGCCACCATCTTGGCGCGCTGCAACGCGGGTGGCAGATTGCCGGCATAACTGTTGCGCGCGCTGACATCCTCGTCGTGCGGGGGCGTTACCCACGGGTGAAGCTGGGCGCCGATGTCGCAGTTGCCGTCGGCCTGTCCCTGGCCCAGAATCGCGACGGCGCGGTCATCGGTGACGATCGGCCAGTCGACCAGATAGATCGGGCGAACTTGCGCCCGTTCAAAATAGCTCTGGCATGCGGCGAGCGCCGGCACCGACGCCAGGCGATAGCCGGTGCGCGCGAATGGCGCGGTCCAGTCGAAGTCCTCTTCGGTGTCGATGGTCACCCAGAACCGGGGACGCTCGTCCACGGCGAGCTTGACCACATCGGCCGCAGCCGGCTCGGTAAAGAAATCGCCCGCAGGCTGCACAAAGCCCCCCTTCGCCGCAGCCGACCGGGCTATTCGCCCTGTTGAACTTCCCGTTCGGCTTCGCTCTTCGAGGTGGCCGAGCGCAAGTGCAAGGTCAAGGCGTTATGGCCAATGTCGAGACGCCCGCCGACAGCCCGAGCAAGGCTGTCCACCAGCCGCAGCGAAAAGCCGAGGCTGAGAACGGTCGCGCTCGGCGCCTCCCCCTCGGGACTGAAGCCTGGATCGAGCAGCTCGGCGGCGGTTGCGAAGCGGATTGCCGCCGGACGGACGATCCGCAGTTGCAGCATATCGTCGTGCGGCATTTCGGTCACAAGTTGACCGACAAGGGTTGAACCGGGTTCCGACACGTCGATCAACGCGGTCAGCAGACGGCCGACCATCCGCCGCGCGTCGGCATCGTTTGCCAGCCCCGCGAACGGACCTCCGATACGCGAAATGCTGAGGTCGACACTCTCGTCGCGCAATAGCTCGGCCAAATCGCTTTCTACCTGTGCGACAATATGGGCGAGATCGACCACATTCGCTATATCTTGGTCGGGGAGAACTCCCCGGTTTCCACGCGCTGCCGTTTCCAGGTCGTCAATGATCGTTTGTACCGACCGCGCGTCGGCAACGATCGTTTCGGCCATGCGGCGATAGCTTTGGCTGACCGGACCGAACATCTGGCCGGCAACGATCTGGGCAAAGCCCGATATCGCGTTCAGCGGACTGCGCAGTTCGTGGATCAACTGGCGGATCGAGTCGCCCGAATCGGCGGCGTCCGGGCGCCGGTACGGCTGTTCGTTGCGGTGCGGGCGGCGGGCGCTGCCGCGATAGCCGCGAAACTGCCCGGTTGCAGGATCGAACCACGGCAGGGCGGAAAAACGCCACTCGCCGGCATCAGCGGCATTCCCTTCCAGCACCATCCGCGCGTTGAGAATTTCAGCGCGCTGGCGAAATGCCCCGGCTGAAATCCCGTCAATTCCCGGTTCGCCGCCGAACGCGGCCTCGGCGATCGAAAGGCCGATGACCGCGCCGCGGGTAATTCCATCCACCCAGTGGACGACGCCATCGGCGCCCGTTTCAAACACAAAGGCCGAACGTGGCGTGTGATCGGCCCCCGTTCGCGCCGGTTGCCCGCGGGTCGACTGGAATTTGTCGATCCGGCGGACGAGTTCGCTGATCTGGCTGCTTCCCGTTTCGGGAACAGCCTCCGCTTCGATTTGCTGCTGGTCCACGACTTGAGTCTTCGGTTGCGGCAAGGCAACCGACGCACTGCCCAGGCTGGCCAGGCCGCGATGGACGGCCTGCGGCAGATCGCGCCGACCCGCCAGCAGCGATCGCGCTGTCGCACTGGTTGCCGGGAGCATCGCCAACCAGTCGGCTTCGGACAATTGCACCGTTTGCAGGATGGCAGCCGACACCGGTGCCACATCGTTCGCGTAAAGCGCTACCAGCGGTGCAAAGCGGCCGTGTGCCGCGATCGCCCGCGCACAATCGCGACGTACCGACTCGGGCACCTGCGGGCGCAACACGGCAAGCGCATGCAAACTGCGACGAATATCTTCATCGGATAGTTGATTGCCGCGCTGCGCCAGAATATCGGAGAGTTGGCGCCAGGCTGCGATGCTGGCGCGGCGATCCGCGGGCGCCTGCCGCAGGATGGTCGCGATCATCGAGTCACCAGTCACGCAAAACCCGCCCCACACCCTCTGTCGTTGGTTACCGTATAATTACCGGCTAGCGTGAATCCTCCGGTCATGAAAGTGGCTTCGCTGGCCACGTCACATTGTGGGACAATTGCAATCGGCTGAAATAATATTATGGTGACGCCAGTTTGGGAAAGCGGATGTTTCAACGATGGCGAGTCAGAAATTCGATCAGATCGACCTCCAGATACTGGCCGAGCTGCAGAAAAACGGCCGAATGACCAATGTCGAACTGGCACAGATGGTCGGACTGACGGCACCGCCGTGTCTGCGCCGCGTCCGGGCGCTCGAGGAGGCCGGCGTCATCCGTTCCTATCATGCCGACCTCGACGCGGCGAAGCTGGGTTATGGCATAACGGTCTTTGCGATGGTGAGTCTCCGAAGCCAGGCCGAGGCCGATCTCAAGGCATTCGAGGATTATGTCGGCGGACTTGCCGAGGTTCGCGAATGTTACATGCTCAACGGCGAGATCGATTTTCTGCTGAAGGTGGTGGCGCGCGACCTGCAAAGTTTTCAGTCGTTTTTGACCGCGCACCTGACATCGGCGCCGAATGTGACCAGCGTCAAGACATCGCTGACGATCCGGACCGCCAAACAGCTCGCCGGGATCCCGGTCGAAGGCTGACCGCGAACGAAGCGCTGCACAAAATGAAGGGGCGGCGTTCGCGATCGAACGCCGCCCCTTTATTTGCGCGCGGTCGCGAATCAGCTGGCCGGGGTCGCCCCTGCCTTGGCACGGACCGTCCACAGCTGTGCCAGTCGCTGGCGATTGCCCTGAACCTTGGCAAGGCTCGCGACGGCAGCATCGGTCTGCCCGGCCAGCGCCTGCGCGACGCCGAGGCGATACTGGATCAGCGGATCGCCGGGGCTGGCCGCCAGCGCCGCCTCGTAAAGCGGAATCGCTTTGGCGACATCGCCGCTGCCGACAAGCGCGTCGGCGGTTGCGCGCGCCGCGCGCGGATTGCTGAGCGTCGCGGGCTTCGCAGCATCCGCGGCCACCGCCGCGGCGTCGCTCGCGGCACGCGGGGTCTGCGATTCCAGAATACCGCCGAAATGGGTGTCGTTGCGCGGGATCACACCGCTGTTCTGCCCTTGCTTGATCAGCGCCACGACCTCGCCCGGGTAGCCCGCTGCGGTCGCCAGACCGGCATATTCCAGGAACTCGGCGCGCTGGGTCATGGCGTTCGTCGCGCGCATCAGCCGCAGCACATCAAGATTCATATCCTTGTCGCCGCCCGATTGCTGCAGAAGGATATAAAGCGTGTTCCGCCAAGTCGCGGGCGTGGGGTAATCCTGCACGCGCATCGTCAGCACGTCGAGCATCTCGTTCGTGCGGTTCGCTTTCTGGAACGCCTGCGCCGGGCGGACATAAAGTTCTTCCGAAGGCTTGGTCCCAGCAGCCCGCGCGGCGTCGATTCCGGCCTTGGCGATCGTCCACCCCTGATCGATCTGCCCGGCGTTCAGATAGCTGTCCATCAGCATCGGCGCGAGGGCCGATTCGGTCGAACCGGCGGCCTTGGCTGCTTCGAGCCGCTGGATCGCCTTGGTATAATCCTTGGCGCCATAAGCGAAATTGCCCGAATAGAAATTATAGGTGCCAACATTGTCCGGCGGAGTGAGACCTGAATCGATCATCGCGTCCAGACCGGTGGCCTGCAACGTCTGGTCCTTGTTCAAAATGCCGAGCTGGAGCTGGTAGAAACCGACGAGATATTTGTCGTCGGGCGTCGAGGCCGTCCCCTGCCCTTCGCCAAGCGCAGCTTGCAGGGCGGCCGCATCGTTCGCCGCCTTGGCGTCGGTCATTTTTTTCAGTGCAGGTGCAAAGCCCTTGCTGGCCGTCAGTTGCTTGCCCTTGGCGGCTTCTTCCTTTTTCGGCTTTTCCTTCTTCTGCGCGGCGGCCGGCGTCGCCGTGGCCATCAGCGCACAGCCAAGTACCGCGGCCATCGCCGTCGCGGGCATCGAGCGGAAACGGTCAAACATGAAATCTCTCCTCAGAATTCGGCAGCTCGCCCATAGCAACGGGGCGCCGCGCGCGTTCATAACGCGGCTAAACCCGCAGCGTTGCCAAGGCAAGACAGCGTATGTCGATATTTGCTGTGGAGGAAGGCGGCTGAACCGCAATTGAACCCGGGCGCAGGGTCAGGCGATGCCGTCAATCGCCTCGTTGATCCGGCGCAGGACAAGCGGATCGCCGGGCGCACCGGCAATGGCCTGTTCGGCGAGTTCGATCAGCGCAACGATGCCGAATGTTGCGGCGAGTCCCTTGAGACGCAGCGCCGCGACCTCCCAATTGGCATCGCAACGCGCCCGCCGCATCAGATCGGCGAGGTCGCGGGCACTGCCGGTAAAGGCGCTGCGCAGATCGAGCGCCATCGCGGCATCGTCGCCGACCGCCGCGCTGAGATACCGATCGAGGGGGCCGCTATCGAACGACATTCCACAACCTTGCCAGCTTGTAGTTAAGTTTCCGTTTCAAGACGGCCATTTGATGCTAAGATGGCGGGATGACGGGGGACAAGAAAATCGTCGGTTTGTGGCGGGATTCCGCGGCAAACCCGGAAACCGAGGCCGGTAGCGCGAGCGACGCCCCGACGCCCGAGGCCGCGCGCAGCGTCGACACCGAACCTGCCAGCGACCGCGACTGGCTCGATATGTCGCCGTTGCTGGCACAGGACGACGCGGCCGATACACCGCCGGTTTCCGCCTGGCGCGACCGGTTTATCCCGACCCTTCTGGTGCTCACGGCACTTGGCTGGACCGTTTTTGCGCTGGCGATCGCCACCCAAGGTTTCGCGCGCAGCCCTGCGGTTGCCGAGTTTCCGACCATCGTCGCGACAATCGCCATGCCTCTGACGCTGATTGCGATAATGTGGATGCTCCTGTTGCGGTCGAGCCGGTCCGAACAGGCGCGGTTTGCGCGCATCGCGGGTGCGCTGCGGGCCGAAAATCTGGCGCTCAACCAGTCGATGCACTCGTTGGGGTTGCATCTTGCCGACGCCCGGCGCCAGCTTGGCGAACAGGCGAAGCTGGTCCAGCAACTTGGCCTCGACACCGTCCTGCGCCTGAACGAAAGCAGCGACAAGCTCGCCAGCAACGCGTCGGTGATTGCAAACGCGCACGACCAGCTCGCGCGATCGGGCGACGTGGCACTCCAACGGATGGACGGCCTGCTCGCCGGCTTGCCGCGGATCGACGATGTCGCGCAGCGGCTGGCGGTCAATTTCCGCGAGGCCGGCCTGGTCGCCCATCAGCAGGGCGCCAACCTGGAGGCAAAGCTAGCCGCGCTGGGCGAAGCGGCGGCAGCGACCAGCCGGACCGGAGAAGCAGCGACCGCCAGCCTGCTGGAAGCGGTGGTGGCGTTGCAGGAGCAAAGCCGCGCGACCGAGGAGGGCTTGGTCTCGGCATCGTCGGCGGTGACCGACGCCCATGGCGCGGCGCTGGCCCAAATGACCGATGCAGGGGCGGCCATCCGCGCAGATCTGGATTCCACTCTCTCCGCGATGACAAGCCGGGTCGACCAGGCCTGGCAGGGCTTTCGTGACGGCGTGGACAAGGCCGGCGCGCAGATGGAAGCAAAACTCGCCGCCGCGCGTGCCGCTGGTGATGCCCTTGGCATTCAATTGACCGAACATGCCGACGCCAGTGACATGCTCGCTGCGCGGGTGACCGCTCATGTCGCCGATGTCGCCCAGCAGCTGGAAGTGATCGATGTGAGCGTGAGCGCCAGGACCGGCGTGATCGGCCGCGCCATAGAAGATACCAAGAGCCAGCTTGGCGCATTCATGGCCGAGGTGGAAAGCGGCAACAGCCTGTCGCACCAGCTGATTTCGCAAGCTGAATCGTTGCTGATCGCACTCGATGCGGTAACACGCGAACTGGACGAGACATTGCCGCTCGCACTCGACCGGATGGCCGCGCACGGCAAAACGACCCAGAATACGCTGGCGCAAATGCGACCGATGCTCGAAGCGTCGGAGCTTGTCGCGCAATCGACAATGTCGCACGTCAACGCCGTGCAATCGACTCTCGAGGCGAATGAAGCGAAAATGGCCGGACACGCGACCAGCCAGCAGGAGCTTGTCGGTCGTATCAACCAGTCGCTCGCCGACGCCGAGGCTGCGCTCGCGAAACTGCGCGCCGGGGCCGACGAATTTTCCGAACAGGGCGGCGCGCGAATGATCGCGACGCTGGGCGAAGTCCGCGCAACCGCCGATGCCGCGGCCGAGGAAGCGCGACAGACGCTCGACAAGCTGGTCACCGGGGCTCGCGAAGCGATGCAGGCGACGGCGACAGAGGCGATCGATGCTGCGTTCAAGACCGAGATCATGGCGCAGTTGACGGCGATCGAGGAGGCATCGGCCCGCGCCGTCACCGCCGCCAATGGCGCCGCCGACCGGTTGATGCGCCAGTTGATCACGATCATGGACACCAG
>JAHCKJ010000075.1 GCA_026125835.1 Sphingopyxis sp. | reverse complement strand
GAGGGCAACAGCGCGCGCGGTCCGCCGGGGGCAGCGCCCGACGCCGAGCAGGGCGGCCGCGATACGGCGATATTGCCCGGCGCCACCTGATTCGAACAGTGACATAAAGAAATCTTTATATCATTGTTGACTCGCCGCGCGACAGCGCTAGGTTGCCGATCGTCGAGGTTCTTTGCGTCGCAGGCGCGGCGTAAAGCTAAGACGGGAAGCCGGTGAAAAACCGGCGCTGCCCCCGCAACTGTAAGCGGTGAGCGGCGGTCGATACGTGTCACTGGTTCGCAAGGAGCCGGGAAGGCCAGACCGCCGCGTCGATCCGCGAGCCAGGAGACCTGCCTCGTCAGATACGTCCTCCGGCGGGGTGTCCGGTCAGGTCGCATGCATGGCTGTGCCCGACCCTTGCTTTGCGGGCGTGGAGCCCCGTGTTCGTGCGTCTGCCTGTCGCCCTTGCCCTTTTTTGCAAGGTGCCAAACATGACTGTCAGCGTCGCCACCCTTGGGTTTCCCCGCATCGGCCTGCGCCGCGAGCTCAAATTTGCGCTCGAAAGCTATTGGTCGGGAAAATCGTCGCTTGCCGCGCTCCAGACCGCCGCCGCGGGTCTCCGCGCGCTGAACTGGAGCCGCCAGAAGGCGCTGGGCGCCGACATCCTGCCGTCGAACGATTTTTCGCTCTATGACCATGTGCTCGATACCAGCGCGCTGATCGGCGCGGTGCCGACGCGCTACGACTGGTCCGGCGAAATGGTCGATCCCGACACCTATTTCGCGATGGCGCGCGGAACGCAGGGGGCGTTGTCGTCGACCGGCTGTGCGCACGCGCATGACACGACCGCGATGGAAATGACCAAATGGTTCGACACCAATTATCATTTCCTCGTCCCCGAACTCACCGCCGGACAGACGTTTCGTGTCGCCTCGACCAAAATCTTCGACGAATATGCGGAAGCGAAGGCGCTCGGCTATGCAACGCGTCCGGTGCTGCTCGGCCCGGTCAGCTATCTGATGCTTGCCAAGGGCAAGGCGGTCGAGCCGCTCGCGCTGCTGCCGCAGCTGCTCGATATCTATGCCGAAATCCTGTCGCGTCTCGCCAAACTGGGCGCCGAGTGGGTCCAGATCGACGAACCGTGCCTCGTGCTCGACCTCGCGGCTGACCAGCGCACCGCCTTCGAACGCGCATATGCCCGTCTCGCGACGCGCGGGCCAAAACTGATGCTCACCACCTATTTTGGCGGTCTCGGCGACAATCTCGACCTGATCGCCGACCTGCCGGTTCATGGCCTCCACCTCGACCTTGTCCGCGCGCCCGATCAGCTCGACCTGGCGCTGGAAAAGCTTCAGCCGCACGTGCTGCTTTCGCTGGGTGTCATCGACGGGCGCAACATCTGGCGCGCCAATCTTCCCGATCTGTACTGGCGGCTCAAGGCAATTGCCGCAAAACGCGATCTCGTCCTCGCGCCCAGCTGTTCGCTGCTTCATGTTCCTGTCGACCTGGCGCTCGAAACGTCGCTCGATCCCGAAATCGCGCAATGGTTGAGCTTTGCGGTGCAAAAGATCGAGGAACTGGCTGCGCTTGCCAGGGCGCTCAACGAAGGCGAGGACGCCAGCTTTGCCGCCTTTTCCGCCTCGCGCATCGCGGCGGTTGCGCGGCAGACGTCGCCGATGATCCACGATCCCGCGGTCGCTGAACGTCTGGCCGCGCTCGACGACAGCGCGATCCGCCGCAGCGCCCCATTTGCCGCGCGCCGCGAGGCGCAGCAGCGGCGGCTTGCCCTTCCGGCCTATCCGACGACCACGATCGGCTCGTTCCCGCAGACCCCCGAGGTGCGCAAGGCGCGCGCCGCCTATATCAAGGGCGAGATCGACGCGGCCGCCTATGACCGGTTTCTGCGCGTCGAAACGCGCGCTGCGGTCAAATGGCAGGAAGAGATCGGGCTCGACGTGCTGGTTCATGGCGAGTTCGAGCGCAACGACATGGTGCAATATTTCGGCGAGCAATTGTCGGGCTTTGCCTTCACCCGTGCCGGATGGGTGCAAAGCTATGGCTCGCGCTGCGTTCGTCCGCCGATCCTCTACGGCGACGTGTCGCGCCCGAAGGCGATGACGGTCGACTGGTGGCGCTTTGCGCAGGACCAGACCGATTTGCCGGTGAAGGGCATGCTCACGGGTCCGGTGACGATCCTCAACTGGTCGTTCGTGCGCGACGACCAGCCGCGCGAGTCGAGCTGCCGCCAGATCGCGCTGGCGATCCGCGACGAGGTGCAGGAGCTGGAGGCGGCGGGCGCCGCGATCATCCAGATCGACGAGGCGGCGCTCCGCGAGGGTCTGCCGCTGCGCCGCGGCGAGTGGCAACATTATCTGGACTGGGCGGTCGAATGTTTCCGCATCACCGCGTCGGGAGTCCGCGACGACACCCAGATCCACACGCATATGTGCTATTCGGAATTCAACGACATCATTCGTGCGATCGGCGCCATGGACGCCGACGTGATCTCGATCGAGACCGCGCGCTCGCAGATGGAGCTGCTCGATGCGTTTGCTTCCTACGCCTATCCGAACGACGTCGGTCCCGGGGTCTATGACATCCACTCGCCGCGAATCCCCGCCGAACGCGAAATGACCGATTTGCTTGCGCTGGCGGGCAAGCATCTTCCGGCGCCGCAAATCTGGGTAAACCCCGACTGCGGGCTCAAGACCCGCAAATGGGACGAGGTGCGTCCGGCGCTCGAGGCAATGGTCGCGGCGGCGCGCACGATGCGCATCCGGGGTGCCTATCATGGACGATGAAACCATGCCCGTGACGCAGCCCGCGGTGCGCGTCACCGCCATGCCCGCCAACGCGAATGTCTATGGCGATATTTTCGGTGGCTGGCTGATGGCGCAGATGGATCTGGCGGCATCGTCGGTGGCATCGCGCCACGCTCGCGGCCGCGCGGTGACGATTTCGGTGGAAGGCATGACCTTTCACCGGCCCGTCTTCGTCGGCGACGAAGTGTCGGTGTTTGCCCGGCTGGCGAAGGTCGGGCGCTCGTCGATGCACGTCGAGGTCGAAGCCTGGGCGCGCGAACGCCATGCCGACGATGACAGCCGCGTCACCCAGGCGCGGTTCATCTTTGTCGCGGTCGGCCCGGACCGCAGACCGCGCGCGGTCCCGCCGCTGCCCGATCCGGTGCGTGAGGGATAGGGCCGGGATCCCGGTCAGCCCCGCTTTCTGCGAGGCAAATTAACCATTTCTTATCCATGATTGGCCACAGCGGGCGGGAGCATGAATTGCCCGTGGGGAAGCCGATCAATGTCCGTCGCTACGAAACCGAAAAACCGCCCGACCAGCGCCGATGTCGCGATCATTGGCGCGGGGCCGGCGGGGCTGACCGCTGCCTATCAGCTGACCCAACAAGGTTACAAGGTTACGGTGATCGAGAAGGATCCGGTCTATGTCGGCGGGATCAGCCGGACGGTCGAGCATGAGGGCTTTCGCTTTGACATCGGCGGCCACCGCTTTTTTTCGAAAAGCCAGGAAGTCGTCGATCTGTGGAACGAGATCCTGCCCGACGATTTTATCCAGCGCCCGCGGATGAGCCGCATCTATTATGAGGGCAAATTCTATAGCTATCCGCTGCGCGCGTTCGAGGCGCTGTGGAACCTCGGCGTGGTGCGCTCGACTTTGTGCATGATCAGCTATGCGCAGGCCAAGCTGCTGCCGAACAGAAATGTCCGCAGTTTCGAGGACTGGACGATCAACCAGTTCGGGCGGAAGCTCTATTCGATCTTTTTCAAAACTTATACCGAGAAGGTGTGGGGGATGCCGTGCGACGAAATGTCGGCCGACTGGGCGGCGCAGCGCATCAAGGGGCTGAGCCTCGGCGCCGCGGTGCTCGACGGGCTGAAGCGCAGCCTGGGCCTCAACAAGCGCCCCAATGACGGCATGGCGACCAAGACCTTGCTCGAAACCTTCCGCTATCCGCGGCTTGGCCCCGGCATGATGTGGGACGCGGCGCGTGACAAGGTGGTCGCGGGCGGCAATCATGTGCTGATGGGCCACAGCTTCAAGCAGCTGACGCAGGATCAGGTGAGCGGGCGCTGGCGGCTGACCGCCAATGGTCCCGATGGCGACGTCGTGATCGACGCGGCGCATGTCATCAGCTCGGCGCCGATGCGCGAGCTGGCGGCGCGAATCCATCCGTTGCCCGCGTGCGCGCTGTCGGCGGCGCCGTCGCTCAAATATCGCGACTTTCTGACCGTCGCGCTCAAGATCCGGTCGGAGGATTTGTTCCCCGACAACTGGATCTATATCCACGACAGCAAGGTGCAGGTCGGCCGGGTGCAGAATTTCCGCAGCTGGTCGCCCGAAATGGTGCCCGATCCGGCGATCGCCTGCGTCGGGCTGGAGTATTTCTGTTTCGAAGGCGACGGGCTGTGGGCGTCGAGCGACGAGGACCTGATCGCGCTGGCGACGAAGGAAATGGCGATCCTCGGCCTGTGCGATCCGGGGGATGTCGTCGGCGGCGCGGTGGTGCGGCAGGAAAAGGCCTATCCCGTCTATGACGACGATTATGCCGCGCATGTCGAAACGATGCGCGGCGAGTTGGAGGCGCGTTACCCGACGCTGCACATGGTCGGGCGCAACGGAATGCACCGCTATAACAACCAGGATCATGCGATGATGACCGCGATGCTGACGGTGCGCAACATCGTCGCGGGCGAGCGGGTGTACGACATCTGGGGCGTAAACGAGGACGCGGAATATCACGAAAGCGGCACCGAGGGCGAGCAGGCGGCGCTGGCGTCGGTGCGCGACGTCCCGGCGCGCGTTTCCAAGGCCGCCTGAGCGTTTTGGCCGGCGGCGTCCTTGCCATGCTTCCCGTCACCAAACTCCTCGGAGCGGTTCGCCACGGCGAGATTCGCTGGCTGAACTATCTGCTTGCGAGCGTGCTCGCGCTCGGCAGCGATGCGGTGCTGTTCCTGTTGCTGCTCGATTGGGGGCTGGCGCCGATGCCGGCATCGGCGGTCGGCTATTGCGCCGGAATCCTCGTTCACTGGCTGGTGTCGAGCCGTCTCGTGTTTGCCGACGGCGCCGCGGCGCGCGGCACCGGTGAGCGCCACCGCCAGAAGATGCTGTTCGTCGGGTCGGCGCTCGTCGGTCTTGCCGTCACGACGGCGATCGTCGGCACCGGCAGCGCATTGGGGCTCGACCCCCGCCTCGCCAAGCTGGCGGCGATCGTCGTGAGCTTCCAGACGACCTATCTGCTCCGCCGCCATATCGTCTTCCGGGCCGCCGCCTGATGACGGAGCTGGCGGCGCCCGTTCCCGGCGGCGTGGCAGCGCAGGGCGACGCACCGGCGTCCGCCGACGCGACCGCGCTGCATGGCTGGTTCACGCCCGTCCGCATCGCACTGCTGGTGTGGGGCGCGATGAGCCTGATCGCGATTGCCGGAAAATGGCAGGCGATCGGCGCGCTCGACCTTGCCGACACCGACGATGCGATGCGTATGGCGCAGGTGCGCGACCTGCTCGCGGGGCAAAGCTGGTGGGATCTGACGCAATATCGCGTCAATCCCGCGGATGGCGGGGTGCTGATGCACTGGTCGCGGATCGTCGATGCGCCGTTGGCGCTGGGTATTTTGCTGCTCGAGCCGCTGTTCGGACAGGCGATGGCCGAACGGATCGTGATGGCGCTGTGGCCGCCCATGTTGGGCGCCGCGCTCAGCGTCGCGTGCGTGATGGGGTACCGGCGCTTGTCGGACCCGCGGATCGCCTATGTCGTGCCGCTGTTCCTGATCATGTCGGGCTATATTCTGGCGCAGTTCCGTCCGCTGCGCGTCGACCATCATGGCTGGCAGATTTTCCTCGCGATGCTGATTATGGCGCAGGCGCTGCGTCGGGCGGGATGGCGGGCAGGGCTGCTCGGCGGGCTGTTCGCTGCGGCTTTGCTGTCGGTATCGATCGAGGGATTGCCGGTCGTTGCGCTGTTCGCCGCGTTGGCGGCGCTGCGCTGGGCATCGCACGGCCGCGCCGACGATCGCGCCTGGATGTGCGGCTATCTGGGCGCGCTGGCGGGGGGGGCGATCCTGTTGCAGTTCGCGACGCGCGGCCCCGTCGGACTGGCCGGTACCTGGTGCGATTCACTGTCGGCGCCCTATATCGCCGCCTTTGCCGTCGCCGCAGCAGCGGTTTTCGGCATCGTGCGCGCCGGTCCGGCGCGCCCATTGGTTCGTTTCGTGCTGCTCGGCGGTGCCGGGCTTGCGGCAGCGGCGGCGCTGGTGTGGACCGAGCCGCAATGCGCGAAGGGGCCGTTTGCCTCGCTCGATCCGATCGTCGTCCATTATTGGTACCGCAACATTCTGGAAGGCCAGCCGGTCTGGGCGTCGGGCGGTTATGACGCCATTTTTGTGCTGGTGCCGTCGCTGATGGGGCTTGCGGGGTCGCTGCTGGCGTGGCGCGCCGCGTCCAACCGCATTGATCGCCGCAACTGGGCGACCGTAATCGTTGCGCTGACCGGGGCGGCAATCCTGTCGGTGCTGGTGCTGCGCAGCGTGTCGACCGCGCATCTGTTTGCGTTGCCCGGCTGCGCCTGGCTGGGCCTTCGGGCGTGGCAATGGGCGCGGACGATCCCGGCCGCGCTGCCACGGGTGCTGGCATCGACGCTGGCCGCCTTGTCGCTGCCGCTGCTGGGCAGCGTTGCCGTCTCGATTTTGCTCGGCGCGATGTTTCCCCTGTTCAAGGCTGCCGACAAAGCTGACAGCGCCAAACCGCCCATTGCGCAGGACTGTCTCGATCCGGCGGCCATCGCGGCGCTGAACCGCATCCCCGCGACGACGATCCTGACCCCGATCGATCTGGGGGCACCGATCATCTTCTGGACGCAACATGGCCTGGTCGCCACCGGTCATCATCGCAACAAGGAAGCGATGGCAAACACATTGCGCGTCTTTGTCGGCGATCCGGGCAAGGCCGAGGCGCTGGTGCGCCAGGAACGGGCCGGACTGGTCGTGATTTGCCGCACCGCCAATGATCTGGTGCAGTATCGCCGCGCGCGCCGCGACGCGCTGGCGGCACAGCTTTACGCCGGAAAGGCACCCGCATGGCTGGAACCGCTACCGATCGCGTCGCGCGCCGGGCTGGCGGTCTGGCGGGTCAAGCCCGCGCCGTGAGCCGCCCGGCTCAGGCGGGGCGGAAGCGCATTGCCGCGCCGTTCATGCAATAACGCTTGCCGGTCGGTTTCGGCCCGTCGTTGAAGACATGGCCAAGATGGCCGCCGCAGCGTTTGCAATGTACCTCGGTCCGCGGATAGCCAAGGTCATAGTCGGTCGAGGTGCCGATTGCGCCCTCGAGCGGCGCCCAGAAGCTGGGCCATCCGGTCTTGCTGTCATATTTGGTCTTGCTCGAATAGAGCGGCAGCGCGCAGCCCGCGCAGACAAAGGTTCCGGCGCGCTTTTCCTTGTCGAGCGGGTGGCTGAACGGGCGCTCGGTCGCCGCTTCGCGCAGCACCTGATATTCGACCGGGGTCAGCCGCTTTTTCCACTCGGCTTCGGACAGGCGCCAGCCGGGCGCCGCCTGCGGCCGCGTCGATTTGGCGAACAACAGCGGGGCGGTGATCACCCCACCACCAAGGGCGAGGCCGGCGAGGAGATAACGGCGGTCGATCATAACGAACTCCCGGCCCGCAATCCGGGCCTGTGCGTCAGATACGTGGCATGTCGCCGCGAGGTTTCAGCCGACGTCAATATTTCTCCAGCACCACCGGCATATGGCGATAGCCGTGGACAAAGCTGGCGTGGACGCGTTCGGGCTCGGCGAGCACATTGACGCGCAGGCGGCGCTTCTGCATTTCGGAAATCAGCGAGGTCAGCTGCAGTTCGGCGACGCGCGCGCCGACGCAGCGGTGGATACCGTAACCGAAGGCGAGGTGGCGGCGCGCGTTCTCGCGGTCGACGATGATCCGGTCGCCGTCGGGGAACACGCTTTCGTCGCGGTTCGCCGACGCGTACCAGAGCGCGATCTTGTCGCGCGCCTTGATCTGGTGGCCGAACAGCTCGGTATCCTCCATCGCGGTGCGCCGCATGTGCGCGAGCGGGGTCTGCCAGCGGATGATTTCGTGCATCGCGTTGACCGCGAGGTCGAGGTCGTGGTTCGCCTCGAGCTTGGCGCGCTCTTCGGGGAAACAGTGCAGGCCATAGGCATAGGCCGACATCGAATTGCGCGTCGTATCGTTGCCACCAACGATGAGCAGGATGAGGTTCCCCATGAACTCCTCATGGCTCATATGGCTCATCGCGTCGGACTGGAGCATGATCGAGATAAGGTCGTGCTTGCCGGGATTTTTGGCCTTGTGATCCCACAGCTCCTTGAACGCGGCACCCATTTCAAAGGCGGTGGCGAGCCGCGCCTGCCGTTCCTCGAGCGTATTGAAGCTTTCGATGTCGCCGAGCGCGTCGGACCAGCGGGTCAGATTGTGGCGGTCGGCCCAGGGAAAGTCGAACAGGATGGCGAGCATGTCGGTGGTGAGTTCGATCGACACTTTTTCGACCCAGTCGAACGTCTCGCCGACCGGCAGCGTATCGATCAGCGCTGCGGTGCGCGCCTGCGTGTCGGCGCGCATCCGTTCGATCTCCGACGGGCCGAAGGCGGGGGCGACGGTGCGGCGCTGCGCGGTGTGCTGCGGCGGGTCCATCGCGATGAACATCGGCATCGGGATCTCGCCCTCTTTCAGATGCTCGATGCCGTCGCCGGCGACGGTGATGCCGCCATATTCCCAGCTCGACGAGAAAATCTTGGGCAGCGCCTCGATATGCTGGATCGGCTTGTAGGTGGTCACCGACCAATAGGGGCCGAACTTCGATTCGGGGCAATAATAGATCGGCGATTCGGCGCGCAGCTGGC
>JAHCKJ010000074.1 GCA_026125835.1 Sphingopyxis sp. | reverse complement strand
TGGCGGCAAAACCGATTCAGATACCGATATGACGACTCCGATTACTGCTGCACAGGTCAAGGAACTCCGTGACCGCACCGGCGCCGGCATGATGGACTGCAAAAAGGCGCTCGCCGAAAATGGCGGCGACATCGAAGCGTCGATCGACTGGCTGCGCACCAAGGGTCTCGCTGCAGCCGCCAAGAAGGCCGGCCGCGTTGCTGCCGAAGGGCTCGTCGGCGTTGCCACCGACGGCACCCGCGGCGCCATGGTCGAAGTCAACAGCGAAACCGACTTCGTCGCCAAGAACGAACAGTTCCAGGGCTTCGTCCGCGACGTCACCAATGTGGCGCTTGCCGACAGCATCACCGACATCGACGCGCTCGCCGCTGCCGCCTATCCGACCGGCGGTACCGTCGGCGAGGCGCTGACCCAGAATATCGCGACGATCGGTGAAAACCAGTCGCTGCGCCGTTCGGCGGTCATGTCGGTCGGCTCGGGCGTCGTCACCGCCTATGTCCACAACGCCGCCGCCCCCGGCATGGGCAAGATCGGCGTGCTCGTCGCGCTCGAATCGACTGCCGGTGCCGACGTCCTCGAACCGCTGGGCAAGCAGCTCGCGATGCACGTCGCCGCCGCGAACCCGCTGGCGCTGAACGGCGACGACCTCGACGCCGACCTCGTCGCGCGCGAACGCGCGATCGCCGAGGAAAAGGCCGCGCAGTCGGGCAAGCCCGCCGACATCGTGTCGAAGATGGTCGACGGCACGATCGCGAAATTCCGCAAGGAAAACGCGCTCCTTTCACAGCTCTTCGTGATGGACGGCAAGACCCCGGTCGCCGAAGTCGTCGCCGCTGCCGGCAAGGATGTCGGCGCGACGATCACGCTCAAGGGTTTCACCCGCTTCCAGCTCGGCGAAGGCATCGAGAAGGAAGAAAGCGATTTCGCGGCGGAAGTCGCGGCGGTCGCCGGCGTCTGATCCGAAATCGGGACTGCCGCCCTTTATCCCGTCACCCTGAACTTGTTCAGGGTCCATGGCCGGTCCTCCCGGTCTCCGCAGGTTCGGCGGGCAAAGCCGGATCATGGATGCTGAACCAAGTTCAGCATGACGATGTGAAAGCAAATGGCAGTCCGCTTGGCAATGGCGCGTGCCCGCTCTAGGGTGCGCGCCATTCGCATATGTTGAGTTTGCAAGAGGTTCCTCCCGACATGGCTCTACCCGGCATGAAACGCATCTTGCTGAAACTGTCGGGCGAGGCGCTGATGGGTTCGACCCCGTTCGGCATCGACCCCGAAACCGTCGCCAGCATGGCGGCCGAGGTCAAGGAAGCCAAGGATCGCGGGCTCGAAATCTGCCTCGTCATCGGCGGCGGTAACATCTTCCGCGGCATGGCAGGGGCCGCCAAGGGAATGGACCGCGCGCAGGCCGATTATATGGGTATGCTCGCTACCGTGATGAACGCGCTGGCGATGCAGAACGCGCTCGAACAGCTCGGCGTCCAGACGCGCGTCCAGTCGGCGATCGAGATGGACAAGGTGTGCGAGCCGGTGATCCGCCGCCGCGCCGAGCGCCACCTCGAAAAGGGCCGCGTCGTGATCTTCGCCGCAGGCGTCGGTGCGCCTTATTTCACCACCGACAGCGGCGCCGCGCTGCGCGCCGCCGAGATGAAGTGCGACGCGCTGCTCAAGGGCACCAGCGTCGACGGCGTCTACAACGCCGACCCCAAAAAGGACGCAAGCGCGGTGCGCTACGATACGCTGAGCTACGACCGCGTGCTCGCCGACAATCTGAAGGTGATGGACGCCAGCGCGGTCGCGCTGTGCCGTGACAATCATATCCCGATTGTGGTGTTCAACATTCGCGAACCGGGCAATCTGGCGCGGGTTTTGGCGGGCGAGGGGGTTTCGACCGTCGTGACCGACGCCCCCGGAAACGCCTGAGCGCGCAAAGCATAAGAGAGGAAATAACGATGGCGAAATATGACAAGGCCGACCTTGAACGCCGGATGCACGGCGCGGTCGAATCGCTCAAAAGCGACCTCGCGGGCCTGCGCACCGGCCGCGCCCACACCGCGCTGCTCGATCCCGTAACCGTCGAAGTCTATGGCAGCCACATGCCGCTCAACCAGGTCGCCTCGGTCAGTGCGCCCGAACCGCGGATGCTGTCGGTGCAGGTGTGGGACAAATCGAACGTCGGCCCGGTCGACAAGGCAATCCGGTCGGCGGGGCTTGGCCTCAACCCGATCGTCGACGGCCAGATGCTGCGCCTGCCGATCCCCGAAATGACGCAGGAGCGCCGCAAGGAGCTGTCGAAGCTCGCCGGCCAATATGCCGAAAAGGCGCGTGTCGCGGTCCGCAACGTCCGCCGCGACGGCATGGACAATCTGAAGGCCGACGAGAACAAGAAAGAAATCAGCGAGGACGAACGCAAGCGGGCCGAGACCGAGGTGCAAAAGCTGACCGACGCGACGATCGCCGAAATCGACGCCGCCGCGAGTGCGAAGGAAAAGGAAATCCTGGGCTAGTGCTCTTGGGATCCGCCCTCTCTTCCGTTCGTGTCGAGCGAAGCCGGGACACGCTGCGTTCGCGCCCGACCTCGCGTGTCCCGGATTCGCTCGACACGAACGGGGTTTGAGGTTGTTGTGACGACAGCGAATCACGGTGCCCGCCATGTCGCCATCATCATGGACGGCAACGGCCGCTGGGCGAAAAAGCGGATGCTGCCCCGCATCGCCGGTCACAAGGCGGGGGTCGAGGCGGTACGCACGATCGTGCGCGCGGCGGGCGACCTCGGGATCGAGGCGATGACGCTCTACGCCTTCAGTTCCGAAAACTGGAAACGGCCCGAGGAAGAGGTCAACGACCTGATGGGCTTGATGAAGCGCTTCATCTTGTCCGACCTCGACGAATTTGCGGCGAACGACGTCCGGCTGAAGGTCATCGGCAATTGGCGCGCGCTGGCGCCCGATGTCGTCGCACTGATCGACAATGCGCTCGACCGCACATCGGGCAACAAGCGCACGACGCTTGCGGTTGCGCTCAACTATGGCGCGCAGGACGAACTGGTGCGCGCCGCCACCGCCGCCGCGGCCGAGGGGCCGGTCACCGAGGAAACGCTCGCCGCGCATCTCGACACCGCCGACATGCCCCCGCTCGACCTGCTCATCCGCACTTCGGGCGAGGTGCGGTTGTCGAATTTCCTGCTGTGGCAATCGGCCTATGCCGAGCTTTATTTCACCGACATTTTGTGGCCGGATTTCAAACCGGCCGATCTGAAAACCGCGCTCGACCATTTCGCGCGCCGCGATCGCCGATACGGGGGACTATAAGGCATGACGTCGGGCAAATCGGATCTGTGGGTGCGGATCGGGTCCGCACTCATCCTGTTCGCGATCGCGGGCACCGCGCTGTGGTTCGGCGGATTGGCGTTCGGGCTGCTGCTGCTGGTCGGCGGTGCCCTCGTCATCGTCGAATGGCTGGCGCTGGTGCGCGCGATGACGATCGGCGGCGGCGCCAAAACCGCGCTCAACGTCCTCGGCCCGCTGCTCGTTCTCGGCGCCATCGCGGGGCTGTGGTTCATCCGCGACCAGCTGGGCATGACCGCGGCGCTATGGGTGTTCGGCATGGTTTGGGCGACCGATATCGGCGCCTATTTCGCCGGTCGCGCCTTTGGCGGCGCGCGCCTCGCTCCCAAAATCAGTCCCTCGAAGACCTGGTCCGGCCTGATTGGTGGCATGATCGCCGCGCTGATCGCCAGCGCGACGATCGGTGACCGCGCGGGGATTATCGGCGTACCGCTGTGGATCGGCCTGTTCATGGGGCTGCTCGCACAGCTTGGCGACCTTGTACAAAGCTGGATGAAGCGGCGCGCCGGGGTCAAGGATTCAGGCAAGCTGATCCCCGGCCATGGCGGCCTGTTCGACCGCGTCGACGGGGTGATCCCGGTGGCGCTGCTGCTCGGCGCGCTCGCGCTCGCGGGGCAGCTCGGCGTGCGGGCCGCGGGCTGACATGACGCCGCGCCGCCTTTCGCTGTTCGGTGCGACCGGATCGGTCGGGCAATCGACGC
This sequence comes from Sphingopyxis sp., assembly GCA_026125835.1. Taxonomy (GTDB): domain Bacteria; phylum Pseudomonadota; class Alphaproteobacteria; order Sphingomonadales; family Sphingomonadaceae; genus Sphingopyxis. The sequence continues at coordinate 5,042 of JAHCKJ010000074.1, read as the reverse complement.
TCGATCTGGTGCGTCGCGACGGCGAAGCGTGGCAGATCGGGGTGCTCACCGCCAATTGCGACGTCGCCGAACTGGCGCGGCTGGCACGCGAGTTCCAGCCCGAGGTTGCGGTCGTCGCCGACGAAGGCTGTTACCAGGCGCTCAAGGACGCGTTGGCGGGCACCGGAATCGCGGTTGCCGCAGGCGCCGATGCGCTGATCGAGGCGGCGCAGCGGCCGGCCGATCTGGTCATGGCGGCGATCGTCGGAACGGCCGGTCTGGCGCCGACGATGGCGGCGCTTGCTGCGGGCACCGACGTCGCGCTGGCCAACAAGGAATCTTTGGTGTCGGCGGGCGAACTCATGACCGCCGCGGCGCGCACGTCGGGCGCCGCGATCCTGCCGGTCGACAGCGAGCATAATGCGATTTTTCAATGCCTCGCGGGCGGGCGGATCGATCAGGTACGCCGCATCATCCTGACCGCGAGCGGCGGGCCATTCCGCACCATGAGCGCCGCCGATATGGCGGCTGTAACCCCCGCGCAGGCCGTCGCCCACCCCAATTGGTCGATGGGAGCGAAGATCAGCGTCGATTCGGCGACGATGATGAACAAGGGGCTCGAACTGATCGAGGCGCATCATCTGTTCCCTGTCGGGCTCGACCGCATCGAAATCCTGGTCCACCCGCAATCGGTCATCCACAGCCTGGTCGAATTTATCGATTGCTCGACGCTGGCGCAGCTCGGCGCGCCCGACATGCGTATCCCGATTGCTTCGGCGCTCGCCTGGCCGCAGCGGATGGCGACGCCGTGCGCGCCGCTCGACCTTGCCAGCATCGCACGGCTCGATTTCGAGGCGCCTGACGAGCAGCGTTTCCCCGCCACCGCGCTCTGCCGCGCCGCGATCGCCGCGGGCGGCGCGCGGCCGGCGCAGCTCAACGCCGCGAACGAGGTGGCGGTGGCCGCCTTCCTGGCGGGGCGCATCTCGTTTCCCGCGATCGTCGATACGGTGCGCCGGGTGATTGATGCAGAGGCGCCCGCGGCGCCGTCATCGCTTCAGGACATATTCAGCGTCGATGCGGCATCGCGCGCGGCGGCGCTGCGCTTTGTGGAACAATATGAACATGCTTGAAAGCCCGGGTCTTGCCTTCACGCTGCTGGCCTTTCTGCTGGTTCTCGGCCCGCTCGTATTCGTCCACGAATATGGCCATTACATCGTCGGGCGCTGGTGCGGGGTGAAGTCGGAAACCTTTTCGATCGGCTTCGGCCGCAAGATCGTCAGCTGGACCGACAAACGCGGCACCGAGTGGAAGATCGGCTGGCTGCCGCTGGGCGGCTATGTCCAGTTCGCGGGTGACCGCGATGCGGTCAGCCAGCCCGACGCCGACTGGCAATATCTGCCCGCCGAGCAGAAATCGCACACCTTTCCGGCTCAACCGGTCTGGAAACGCGCGCTGATCGTTGCGGCCGGGCCGGTGACCAACTTCCTGTTCGCGATCCTGATCCTCGCGGGTTTTGCGTGGATCGGCGGAACGCCGGTCACTCCGCCGGTCGCGGGCGGGATCGAGGCGGGATCGGCCGCCGACGCGGCGGGGCTGCGGCCCGGCGACCGGATCGTCGCCATCGACGGCCGCGAAATCAGGGTGTTCAGCGATATTCCGATGGCCGTCGCGCACCGCCCCGGGGAAACGATGCAGGTGCGCATCGCCAGCGGCGGCAGCGAGCGGACGGTGGCGCTGACCCCGCGGCTGGTCAAAGAAAAGGACCCGTTCGGCAAGGAATATGAACGCGCGATCATCGGCCTCGCGCCCCCGCCGGTACAGATGCAGTCGGTTTCGCTGCTCGAGGCGCCTGCCGTCGGCCTGCGCCAGACGTGGCAGATCGTGCGCCAGACGGGCGAGGTGCTCGGCCAGTTCCTGACCGGGCGCCGGTCGATCAAGGACATGAACGGTCCGGTCAAGATTGCCGAGGTTTCTGGGCAGGCCGCCACGCTGGGGCTGGCGTCGCTGATATTCTTCATTGCCCTGATTTCCATCAATCTGGGGTTCATCAATCTCTTGCCATTGCCAATGCTCGATGGTGGTCATTTGCTTTTCTACGCCTATGAAGCGATCCGGCGCCGTCCGGCACCGCCGCAGGTGCAGGAATGGGCGTTCCGTTTCGGTTTCGGGGCGATCGTCACGCTGATGCTGGTCGTGACTTTCAACGATTTGGGCTCATTGGGGCTGTGGGACGGGATCGCGCGCTTGATTGGCTAGCGAGTCTGGGGCAGGGAGTTGCGCGCGAGCCCGCCGTCCGGCGGGTCTGTCGCTTTCAGGATATTTTTTCGGGATGATCAGCGTGGCGTCACACAAATTTCCGGGCCGGACCCATCTGTCGGTATTGTTGCTGGCCGGCACCATGCTCGCCGCGCCGGCGATCGCGCAGGTCGCGCCGCCCGTCGTTCCTGCCCCGGCGGCCGAAGCCCGGCCGGGCGCCGGTACGGTCCAGACGATCACCGTCGTCGGCAACCAGCGCCTCGAGGCGCAGACCATCTTGTCGTACCTTCGCCTGCGCGTGGGGCAGGCCTATGATCGGGCGGTGCTCGACCAGGCGCTGAAAGATCTCGCCGCCACCGAATTGTTCCGCGATTACCAGATTACCGACAATAACGGCGCCTTGACGATCGAGGTCACCGAAAATCCGGTGATCAACCGCGTCATTCTGGAAGGCAACAAGCGGCTGAAGGAAGACAAGATCCGGCCCGAGATCAAACTCGCGCCGCGCCAGATCTTTACCCGCTCGAAAGTGCGCGCCGACGTCGCGCGCATCATCGAGCTTTACAAGCGGCAGGGCCGGTTCGCCGCAACGGTCGAGCCCAAGATGGTGTCGCTCGACCAGAACCGCGTCGATGTCGTGTTCGAGATTAACGAAGGACCCAAGTCCAAGGTTCGCCAGATCAACATCATCGGCAACGAAAAGTTCAGCGACGGCGACCTGAAAAGCGAGATGGCGACCAAGGAGTCGAAACTGACGACCATTCTGTCGTCGAACACCAGCTACGACCCCGATCGCCTCGCCTATGACCAGCAGAAGCTGCGCCTGTTCTATCTGCAAAACGGCTATGCCGATTTCCGTGTCATTTCGGCGGTCGCCGAGCTGACCAGCAACAAGCAGGATTTCATCATCACCTATGTCGTCGAGGAGGGCGAGCGGTACAAGTTCGGCGATGTCGAGGTTAAGAGCGAACTGCGCGATTTCCAGCCCGAGTTGCTCAAGACCCTGCTGCCGATGAAGGCGGGCGACTGGTACGACGCCAAGCTGGTCGAAGATACGGTCGAAAGCCTGAGCGAAACCGCGGGGCTGTTCGGCTATGCCTTTGCCGACATCAATCCCGAATTCCGCCGCGACGCCGAAGCGCGGACGATGAAGATTACCTTCAACGTCGCGGAAAGCCCGCGCACCTATGTCGAGCGCATCGACGTCAACGGCAACACGCTGACCCACGACAAGGTCGTGCGCCGCGAGTTTCGCCTGAACGAGGGCGACGCCTTTAACAGCTTTGGTATCAAGCGCACCGAAAACCGCATCAACAGCCTGGGTTATTTCCAGGAAAATCTGCAGATCGAGCGCAAGGAGGGCAGCGCTCCCGACCGCATCATCCTGGACACGAACGTCCAGGAAAAGCCGACCGGCGAATTGTCGCTGTCGGCCGGTTTCTCGTCGATCGAGAATTTCCTGCTCCAGGCATCGATCCGCCAGCGCAATTTCCGCGGCCTCGGCCAGCAACTCCAGGCGTCGGTGAATTATTCGAGCTATTCGAAATCGGTCGAGCTCGGCTTTACCGAACCTTATCTGTTCGACCGCAATATCTCGGTCGGCGGCAGCGTCTATCGCCGCGACCTCAATTCGTTCAACTTCATCAACAACAGCCGCCAGACCACCTTCCAGCAGGTGACAACCGGCTTCCAGTTGAACGCGGGCGTCCCGCTGACCGAGTTCATGTCGTTCTTCGGGCGCTACAGCCTGAACTTCGATGACGTGACGCTCGACCGCAACATCTATTTCTTTGGCGACCAGTGCGACCCGCTCGTGGCCGGCCGCTATCTGTGCGATGCGCTGGGCAAACGGACGACGTCGCTGATCGGCTACACGCTGGCCTATGACGACCGCGACAACCGCTTGCGCCCCACGCGTGGCCAGTCCGCATCGCTCAGTCAGGATTTTGCCGGCCTGGGCGGCAGCGTCAAATATGTCCGTACCCGCGCCAACGCGTCGAAGCACTTCAACCTTGGCCGCCGCTTCATCCTGAACATCTCGGCCGAGGGCGGCTATATCCACCCGCTCGGCAATGCGCCGACGCCGACCAGCGACAAGGTCCGCCTGACCGACCGCTTCTTCCTCGGCGAACCGCAGATGCGCGGCTTCGACATTCGCGGCGTCGGCCCGCGCGTCATCCGCTATTCGGTCGACAGCTCCGATCCGGCCAATCCTATCGTGATTACCGAAACCGATGGCAACCGCGGCCAGATCGACGACGCGCTGGGCGGCCGCGCTTATTATCAGGGACGGGTCGAGGTCGATATTCCGCTGGGGACCGGCGCCAAGGAACTGGGGCTGCGGCCGTCGATCTTCCTCGACGTTGGTTCGGTGTTTCGCGTGAAGCGCCCGGCGTTGACGACGCTCGCGAACTTCCGCGATCCGTCCGACGGCTTGACCAAATTCCTGTGCCGCAATTCGGCAACCGGTTCGACCCAGTTCGCGACCAACACGCCCGACGCTTCGGGCGCGCCGACCGGTCAGTTCACGACCTGTCCAGAGAATTTTTCGGCACTCGCACCGTTCGAGGAGCGTTTCTTTGGCGACACGTGGAAGCCGCGCGTGTCGATCGGTGCCGGGGTCAACTGGAACTCCCCCTTCGGTCCCTTCCGGATCGACTTCGCTTACGCCCTTCGCAAAGAAGAGGGCGATGATACCAAACGCTTCTCATTCAACGTAGGAACCCAATTCTAATGAAGAAAATTCTTATCGCTTCGACGATGGCCGTTGCCACGCTGTCGGTTTCGCCGATCATGGCCGTTCCCGC
>JAHCKJ010000073.1 GCA_026125835.1 Sphingopyxis sp. | reverse complement strand
CCCGGGCGCATCCTGGTCGAGCTGGTCGACAACGACCGCTGTATCGGCGGCATCACCCCGCGCTGCGCGCGCCGAGCGATGACCTTTTATCGCCAGTTCGTGCGCGGCGCCTGCGTCACCACCTCGGCGCGCGCCGCCGAAATGGTGAAGCTCGTCGAGAACAGCTACCGCGACGTCAACATCGCCTTCGCCAACGAGCTGTCGATGATGGCCGAGCATATGGGGGTCGACGTGTGGGAGGTGATCCGCCTCGCCAACCGCCACCCGCGGGTCAACATCCTTCAGCCCGGTCCGGGCGTCGGTGGGCACTGCATCGCGGTCGACCCCTGGTTTCTCGTTCACGGCGCGCCCGGGCACAGCCGCCTGATCCGTACCGCGCGCGAGGTCAACCTCGCCAAGACCGCGCATGTCACCGGCGCCGCCGAAATGCTGGTGTCGCAGCACCCGCAGGCGCGCGTCGCCTGCCTCGGCCTCGCCTTCAAACCCAATATCGACGATTTCCGCGAAAGCCCCGCGGTCGAGGTCGCTGCCGCGCTCGCACGCCGATTCGGCCCGCAGATCCGCATTGTCGAGCCTTACGCCCGCGGTCTGCCGATGGAATTTGCGGGCACCGGCGCCGAATTGATCGATCTCGACAGCGCGCTTTCGAGCTGCGACCTGCTGATTGTGCTCGTCGATCACGATCTGTTCAAATCGATTCCGCTCGAGGAACGCGGCGACAAGGTCGTCTACGACACCCGCGGGCTTTGGCTCGACCAGCCGAACGGCAACGGCAACAACCGTTTGCATCGCGCGGCTTGACCGCTTCGATGAGCAGCGCGGCTTTGGGGGATTGAGGCGAATGCTGAAACGCCTGAAGCCTGTCATCGTCGAGAAGCCTTGGGGGCGAGATGATATTCCCGCGACGTTCGGAAACTTTGGCGGACGTTCGATCGGCGAAATCTGGTTTGTCGATCCCGGCCACCCACACACATCAACGCTGGTGAAGTTTCTGTTCACATCGCAACGCCTGTCGATCCAGGTTCATCCCGACGCAGTCGCAGCGAAAGCGGCTGGATTTCCGCGCGGTAAAGACGAATGCTGGCTCATCCTCGACGCCCAGCCCGGCGCCGAACTCGGCGTCGGCCTCCATCGCGCGAGCAGCCGCGAGGAACTTCGCGCCGCCGCGCTCGACGGCAGCATCGTCGACCTGATCGACTGGCGCCCGTCACAGGCCGATGATTTCGTCTACAACCGGGCGGGCACGATCCACGCGATCGGCCCCGGACTCACGGTGGTCGAGGTGCAGCAGAATGTCGACTGCACCTATCGCCTCTATGACTATGGCCGCCCGCGCGAACTGCATCTGGATGAGGGGCTGGAGGTCGCGAACCCTGTTCCGGTCCACGATCCGCGCGATGCCAGAATCGACCCGCGGGCCAACCGGATGCTCGTCAGCGGCCCGCATTTCCACCTCGCGCATCTCGCTGCGCCCGTCTATCCCGCCATCATTGCAGAGGCGCAGGGCGAGTCGACCTTCGTTCCGCTATCCGCCGGTTGCCGCGTCGCGGGTGAAGCCGTCGCACTGGGCGAAGCGGTGCTGCTCGACGATCCCGCCGCCATCGAAATCGACGCAGGCGGCCGCGCGCTGCTGACCTGGCCCGCCTGATCGGTACCCCCTCCCCTTGCGGCACCGCCGCCCATCGCCCATATCGCGCGGCATGACCAATTCCCAAGCGCACGGTGCCGCACCCTGGCACGGAACCACCATCCTTTCCGCCCGTAGCACCGACAAGGTTGTCATCATAGGCGACGGCCAGGTGTCGATGGGCCAGACGGTGATGAAGCCCAATGCGCGCAAGGTGCGGCGCCTGCACGACGGCAGCGTTATCGGCGGCTTCGCCGGCGCCACCGCCGACGCCTTCACCCTGTTCGAGCGTCTCGAAGCCAAGCTTGAGCGCCACAACGGCCAGTTGCTGCGCGCCGCGGTCGAACTCGCCAAGGACTGGCGCACCGACAAATATCTCCGCAATCTCGAGGCGATGATGATCGTCGCCGACAAAGAAGTGACGCTCGTCATCACCGGCAACGGCGACGTGCTCGAGCCCAAGGGCGGCATCGCCGCGATCGGATCGGGCGGCAATTACGCCCTCGCCGCCGCCACCGCGCTCGCCGAATATGAGCAGGATGCCGAGGTGCTGGTACGTAAAGCGATGCAGGTTGCGGCCGACATCTGCGTCTACACCAACGACCAGTTCACCCAGGAAACCATCGAAATTCAGGCGTAAAACAGATGAACAAAGACCTGACTCCCAAGGCGATCGTCGCTGCGCTCGACACGCATATCATCGGCCAGGATGCCGCGAAGCGCGCGGTCGCGGTGGCGCTGCGCAATCGCTGGCGCCGCCAACAGCTCTCCGCCGAATTACGCGACGAGGTGACGCCGAAGAATATCCTGATGATCGGCCCGACGGGCTGCGGCAAGACCGAGATTTCGCGGCGGTTGGCCAAGCTCGCCGACGCCCCCTTCATCAAGGTCGAGGCGACAAAGTTTACCGAGGTCGGCTATGTCGGCCGCGATGTCGAACAGATCGCCCGCGACCTGGTCGAGGAAGCGGTGCGGCTCGAAAAGGACCGCCGCCGCGAGGCGGTGCGCGCCGCCGCCGAGGAAGCGGCGATGGAACGGCTGCTCGACGCGCTGACCGGCAAGGGCGCGAGCGAGGCAACGCGGCAGAGCTTTCGCCAGCGGATTCGCGAGGGCCATCTCGACGACACCGAGATCGAGATCGAGATCGCCGATGCGCCGTCGATGCCGTTCGACCTCCCCGGCCAACCCGGCCAGATGAGCATGATCAACCTGTCCGAAATGCTCGGCAAGGCGATGGGCGGCCCGCCCAAGAAACGCCGCAAGCTGAAGGTGATCGAGGCGGCGACGCGGTTGATCGAGGAAGAGCAGGACAAGCGCCTCGACCAGGATGATGTCGCGCGCGTCGCGCTTGCCGACGCCGAGGCCAACGGCATTGTCTTCCTCGACGAGATCGACAAGATCGCGGTCAGCGATGTGCGCGGCGGGTCCGTCAGCCGCGAAGGCGTGCAGCGCGACCTGCTGCCGCTGATCGAGGGAACGACGGTCGCGACCAAATATGGTCCGATGAAGACCGACCATATCCTGTTCATCGCGTCGGGCGCCTTCCACGTTGCCAAGCCCAGCGACCTGCTGCCCGAGCTGCAGGGCCGCCTGCCGATCCGCGTCGAACTGAGTGCGCTGACCGAAGAAGATTTCGTTCGCATCCTGCGCGAAACACGCGCTGGACTGCCCGAACAATATGTGGCGCTGCTCGAAACCGAAAATGTCGCGCTGTCGTTCACCGACGATGCCATCGCGCGGGTCGCAAGGCTGGCGGCCGAGGTCAACGAGCGGGTCGAGAATATCGGCGCGCGGCGGCTTCAGACAATCATGGAACGGCTGGTCGAAGAGGTCAGCTTCGGCGCCGAGGATATGGCGGGCACCACGCTCGCGATCGACGCATCCTATGTGGACAAGCAGCTTGCCGATGTCGTCGGGGATACCGACCTCAGCAAATATGTGCTCTGACATGCCGACGCACAAACCAGCGTATTAGCGCTTCTTTTCAGCCGCCCGTCCGCCGAACTTCATTTGACTTTCGCCCGTGCCCAATGCGATGAACGGCTGACACGGTCGAACCGGGTTGCAAACGACCGGCACGGAGACAGCAATGACGGACGAGGATGTCGCCCCTGAGCAGGGCGAGCTGGCGATTACGCGTACCGGCGACCGCCTGCGGCTGGCGCGCGAGGCGGCGGGGCTGTCGCTCGCCGATGTGGCGACGCGGACGCGGATCACCCAGCGTCACCTTGCCGCGATCGAAAAGTCCGATTTTGCCGAGCTTCCGGGGCGAACCTATGTCACCGGCTTTGCGCGCGCCTATGCCCGCGCCGTCGACTTGCCCGAGGCCGAGATCGGCGCCGCGGTGCGCCGGGAGCTCGAGGAGGACGCTTACGGCGCCCGCCCGCTCTACGAAGCTTATGAACCGACCGATCCGGCACGACTGCCGACCGCGCGGCTGACCTGGACGCTGGTCATCGTCGCGCTCGTCCTTGCGTCGGCTTACGGCGTCTGGCGCTTTCTGTCGGTCGAACCCGGCGAGGCACTGATTGCGGCGCAGAACCGCGCCGCCGATGCGTCGGAAGCGCCTGACGGCGAGACCGTCGCTGCACCCGCCAAAGATGGCGCAAACGACGGCGCGGTGGCAGGCGATGCCCCCGTCGTGTTGACAGCGCAGTCGGAGGTCTGGATCGGCTTCGACAACGCGGCCGGGAAGACCGAGAATTGGCGAACCCTCGACGCAGGCGAAACCTATCAGGTGCCGGCCGCCTATGTCGAACAATTCACCCTGCGTACCAGCATCCCGCAGGCGCTGAAGGTGACGGTCGGCGGCCGTGACGTCGGGGCGATCGGTCCGGCCGATACACTGGTCAAGGGCGTGTCGCTGAAACCCGCCGACCTGATCGCGCGGGCAGACGGCAATGTTGCTCAAAATCCCGCAGCGGCGGCGAGTAAGGCGTCGCCGAAAGGCTGAAACGTCCCGATTTCGGGGCAGCGAGCGCTGCGCAGGCCGAATTGGGTTTGCGCTGGCCCGCGTTGCCGCGTTATGAATGACAAAATGGTTAATTGGTGGGGGCCGAACGGCAGATGAAGATGCGGCAGATTATTTTCCTTGGCGCGGCGACGGGAGCGCTGGCGACAGCGATGCCGGCAGCAGCGCAGAGCGGCACGATCGACAAGCGGGTCGAGCGGCTGGAAAAGGAAATGCGGGCGGTCCAGCGGTCGGTTTTTCCCGGTGGCAGCCCGACCTTTTTCGAAGGCGAGATCACCCCCGACAACACCCCCGGCGAACGCGCCCGGACGACAGGTCCGGTCATTGACCTGACGGCCCGCGTCGATGCGCTGGAAAGCCAGCTCCAGACGCTGACCGCACAGACCGAACAGAACAGCTTTCAATTGCGCGAGCTTGAAAAGCAGTTCGCCGCGTACAAGGCCGAGGTGAACCGGCGGCTCGCCGACCCTGCCGTCGTCGCGACGCCTGCGAGCAGCATCGCCACCTCCCCGGTTCGCCCGCCCGCCACCACGCCGACGGCGGCCGCGACCCCGGCTGCAAAGCCGCCGACGACGACCGAGGCCAAGCCCGCCGCGGCGGCAACGACCAGCGCCGCGCGGCTCGCACTGGTCAAGAAGGTCGAGATTCCGTCGACCGGCAACGAAACAAAGGACGCCTACGACTATGGCTTTCGCCTGTGGGAGGCCAAGCTGTACCCCGAAGCGCAGGCCCAGCTGAAGCAGGTCGTCACCAAATGGCCGAACAGCAGTCACGCCAGTTTTGCACAGAATTTGCTCGGCCGCGCTTATCTCGACGAGGGCAAGCCGAGCCTCGCCGCGGTGGCTTTTTACAATAATTACAAGGATCGCCCCAGCGGGCCGCGCGCCCCGCACAGCCTGATGTACATGGGCGTCGCGCTCGACAAGCTCGGCCGCAAGGCCGACGCCTGCAAGGCGTTCCGCGAGTTCGAAGAAGTCTATGGCGACAAGGCGCCGCAGGATGTCCGCACCGATGCTGCCGCCGCAAAAGCAAAAGCAGGCTGCTGACCGCGACAGCGCGGACCGGCTTGCCGGGGATCTTCGCGCGCTCGCCGGCGCCGACTGGCACCGCCTCCATTACGGCGTCGCCGTTTCGGGTGGCCCCGACAGCATGGCGCTGCTCTGGCTGATGGCGACCGTGCTGCCCGGCCAGGTGTGGGCAGCGACGGTCGATCACGGGCTGCGCGAGGGTTCGGACCAGGAAGCGCGCATGGTCGCGAGCTTTTGTCGCCGCGAGCATATTCCCCATTCGACGTTGCGTCCGGCCGCACCGATCAGTGGTTCGCTGCAAGCCGCTGCCCGCGCCGAGCGTTACCGGCTGCTCGACCAGTGGCGCAGCGCCAACGCGCTCGACCATGTTGTCACGGCGCACCACGCCGACGATCAGCTCGAAACGATCGTCATGCGGCTCAATCGCAGCAGCGGGGTCGGCGGCCTGGCCGCGGTCCGCGCGCGCAACGGCGTCGTCCTGCGCCCGATGTTGCACTGGCGTCGGCGCGATCTGGTCCATGTCGCGCTCGACCATGACCTGCCTTTTGTCGACGACCCGTCGAACAGCGACGATCGTTTCGACCGGGCGCGATTGCGGCGGGCGCTGAAGTCGCAGAGCTTCATCGACCCCGCCGCGGCGGCGCGATCGGCGGACTGGCTCGCCGAGGCCGACGAGGCGCTCGACTGGGCGGTCGACCGCGCGATTGCCGGCTGGCCCGATGCCGCGGATATCGCGGTCATCCGCGATGACGGCTATCCCGCCGAGCTGTTCCGCCGCATCGTCGCCCTGCGCCTGCGGGCGAATGCGCCGCAACTCATCGTGCGCGGGGCTGCGCTCGACGGCGTCATCACCGCGATGCGGGATGGCAAGCGCGCGATGGTGGGCGCGCTGCTGATCGACCCGACAGGTGGTTCCGGAGGGTCAATGTGGCGGATTTCCGCTGCGCCGCGCCGGAATCGCGTCAAAAAGACCTGATTGGCTCATTGTCATTTAACGCGATCGCCCTATCTTGTAACGGACAGAAACGCGGCGCCGGGCCGTTGAAGAAAGATTCCGTATGCAGGACGACAAGGAACCGCAGGGCAACCCCTGGATGAAGAGTGTGATGATCTGGAGCGGCATCTTGCTGGCCATGCTCCTCGTCGCCTCGATGTTCGGCGGTGCCGCGCAGCCTGTGGGCGGCGCGATGGCCTATTCGGAATTCCGCCAGAAAGTCGAGGAGGGCGCCGTCAAGGATGTCGTGCTCTCCGAGGACAAGGTGACCGGCACCTTGTCGAACGGCGACCGCTTCACCGCCAATGTCGTGCGCGATCCCGAGCTGCTGAAGATGCTCAACGACAACAATGTCAAATATGACGGCAAAGCGACCGAAGCGCCGAATTTCTGGATGTATATGCTCATCCAGTCGCTGCCGTTCATCCTGATCCTTGGCATCGCCTTCTTCGTGTTCCGGCAGGTTCAGAAGAACAACGGTTCGGGGGCGATGGGCTTCGGCAAATCGCGCGCCAAGATGCTGACCGAAAAACAGGGAAAAGTGACGTTTGACGATGTCGCGGGGATCGATGAAGCGCGCGAGGAGCTGGAGGAAATCGTCGAATTCCTGAAGGATCCGACCAAATTCTCCAAGCTCGGCGGCCAGATTCCCAAGGGCGCGCTGCTCGTCGGCTCGCCCGGCACCGGCAAGACCCTGCTCGCCCGCGCGATCGCGGGTGAAGCGGGCGTTCCCTTCTTCACCATTTCGGGTTCGGATTTCGTCGAAATGTTCGTCGGCGTCGGCGCCAGCCGCGTCCGCGACATGTTCGAGCAGGCCAAGCGCAACGCGCCGTGCATCGTCTTCATCGACGAAATCGACGCCGTGGGCCGTCATCGCGGCGCCGGGCTGGGCAACGGCAATGACGAGCGCGAACAGACGCTGAACCAGCTCCTCGTCGAAATGGACGGGTTCGAGGCGAACGAAGGCATCATCATCGTCGCGGCGACGAACCGCCCCGACGTGCTCGACCCCGCGCTGCTGCGTCCGGGCCGCTTCGACCGCCAGGTCGTCGTTCCCCGCCCCGACATCGAGGGTCGCCAGAAGATTCTGGAGGTCCACACACGCAAGAAACCGCTCGCTCCCGATGTCGATCTGCGCCGCATTGCGCGCGGAACGCCGGGCTTTTCGGGCGCCGATCTGGCCAATCTTTGTAACGAAGCGGCGCTGCTTGCGGCGCGCAAGGGCAAGCGGCTGATCGCCAGCGACGAGTTCGAGGAAGCCAAGGACAAGGTCATGATGGGCGCCGAGCGCCGGTCGATGGCGATGACCGAGGACGAGAAGAAATCGACCGCCTATCACGAGGCCGGCCATGCGCTCGTCTCGCTCCACGTCGACGGCTGCGATCCGCTGCACAAGGTGACGATCATCCCGCGCGGGCGTGCACTGGGCGTGACGTGGAACCTGCCCGAACGCGACCGCTATTCGATGAGCATGAAGCAGATGAAGGCACGGCTCGCGCTCTGCTTCGGCGGCCGCATCGCCGAACAGCTCATCTATGGCAAGGACGAGCTCAACACCGGCGCGTCGAACGACATTCAGCAGGCGACCGACATGGCGCGGTCGATGGTGATGGAATATGGCATGTCCGAAAAGCTCGGCTGGCTGCGCTATCGCGACAATCAGGACGAGGTGTTCCTGGGCCACAGCGTATCGCGCGCGCAGAATATGTCCGAAGAAACCGCCAAGCTGATCGACGCCGAGGTTCGCCGCCTGGTGGAGGAAGGCGAAAAGACCGCACGCAAGGTGCTGACCGACCATCTCGACGAACTGCACCTGCTCGCGGGCGCGTTGCTCGAATATGAAACGCTGTCGGGCGAGGAAGCCAAGCGCGCGATCAAGGGCGAGGACATCGGCCGCGAGAACGACGCCGACAAGGGAAACAAGCCGCTCGCCGGCCATGCCGGTTCGCTGCCGCAGATCAAGCGCAAGCCGCGCGGACCGTTCGGCGATGCGAGGCCTCAGGGAGCTTAGGTTCGCGGAATGCACCCGGAGAGCCGCCGTATTTTGCCTGCACTTTGCGCCGCCCCCTTGCTATGCGCGATGGCGCCGGGCGATATGAGCGTTGCAGCTTTTCTGACGCAGGCGGATGCACTGAGCCGTCTCGGCCCCCTGGCGATGGCGACGCCGCAAGCAGGGGTTCTGCGGAGTGAGGTGATCGCCGCGGGCAAGCGGTACAAGGCACACATCGACGCCGACCGCCGCGCGGGTCGCAAGACGAGCAGCTGTCCACCCGAAACGGGAACACTGACGCCGGAACAATGGCTGGCGCATCTGCGTTCCTATCCGCCGCCGGTGCGCAAAACGGTCAATATCCATACGGCATTCGACGCATTGATGAAGAAGCGCTATCCCTGCCCGGCGGCCTGACCGCAGCGGGAAAGACGAATGCGAAGGGAGGCGCAAATATGAACCGAAAGCATTGGCTGTCGCTGGCGCTGGCGGTCGCCGCCACGATTGCCGCACCGCCGGTCGCCGCGCA
>JAHCKJ010000072.1 GCA_026125835.1 Sphingopyxis sp. | reverse complement strand
CGCCGTTGCGACGGGGGGGGGGTACGTCCGCTGGCGGTTCACCCCCTCACCAAGCTTCGCTAGCTCCTCTCGGAGCAAGCTGCGCTATTCTCTCCCTCAAGGGGAGAGGAAATTACCGCAGTTTCCGGGTCAGCACCCCATTCAATCCACCTCCGCAATCTCCCCCGCGCGATCTCCCAGCACATAGCGCGGCCCCGCTCCCCGCTGCGCCGCCTTGTCTTGGGCGTTATACAGCCCGCATTTCTTCAGGCTCAAACACCCGCAGCCGATGCAGGTGCCGAGCAGCTCGCGCGTCCGCTCAAGCGCCGCAATCTGCCCGTCGATCCGCGCCCGCAATGCCGTGCTGATCCGCGTCCAGTCGGCACCATTGGGCGTGCGTCCCGCAGGCAGCCGCGCCAGTTCGGCGGCAATCTCCTCCAGGCTGAGCCCCAGCTGCTGCGCGATCAGGATGAACGATACGCGGCGGATGTCGGCGCGCAGGAAACGGCGCTGGCCACCGCGGGTGCGCAGCGCTTCGACCAGCCCCTTTGCCTCGTAAAAGCGGATCGCTGAAACCGCGACGCCGGTCCGCGCCGCGAGTTCGCCGATCGGAATGAGGTCGGTGCGGTGCATTGCGTCTCCCTGCGATATAGAGGCTTGATCTAAACCTGACTTGAGCTTGCAATACTCGCTGCGTCAACCCGAATCAGGAGAATATCGTGGCGCATCCCTTTATCGAGCATGTCAATATAACGGTCAGCGATCCCGATCGCACCGCCACCTTGTTGTCGGCAATCTTTGGCTGGAACGAACGCTGGCGCGGCCCGGCGCGCGACGGCGGCCGCACGATCCACCTCGGCAGCGACGCCGCCTATGTCGCGCTCTATACCGGCCCCGACGGACAACATTCGGGGATCCGCTATCCCAAGGGCGAACCGCTCAACCATGTGGGGGTTCAGGTCGACGATCTCGACGCGGTCGAAGCGCGGGTCGTGGCCGCGGGCCTCGCTCCCTTCAACCACGCCGATTATGAACCCGGCCGCCGCTTCTATTTCTTCGACCCCGACGGCATCGAATATGAGGTTGTCAGCTATTCCGGCCCCGCGCGCGGTTGAGGAGGGCAACAATGGCGCGCCTGCCATGTTGAAGGCTCATCGAGGGAAAAGGAGCAACATCGATGAGCGACGATATCAAAAAGCAGTTCTGGAAAGCC
Organism: Sphingopyxis sp.; assembly: GCA_026125835.1. GTDB lineage: Bacteria > Pseudomonadota > Alphaproteobacteria > Sphingomonadales > Sphingomonadaceae > Sphingopyxis. The sequence goes on along the minus strand of JAHCKJ010000072.1, from coordinate 7,989 downwards.
TTGGCCGACAGTCCTTATGTCATGGTCGGCGCAACCGGCGAGCGCGAATATCATATCCCGATGAACGCCCAGCTCGACAAAGACGCCGACAGCGCCTTTTGGTTCTTTACCTCGACCGACAACCGGCTGGCTAACGGCGGTCCCGCGATGGCGCAGTTTGCGTCGAAGGGCCACGACCTGTTCGCCTGCATTTCGGGCACGCTGGTCCGCGAAAGCGACCGCGCGGTGCTCGACAAGCTGTGGAGCAACGGCGTCGCGGCCTGGTACGACGGTGGCAAGGAAGATCCGAACCTGGTTCTGCTGCGCTTTGATCTGGGCGATGCCGAAATCTGGACCGCCGACGTCGGGATCAAGGGCATGTTCAAGCTGATGACCGGCATGAAGATGAAGGAAAGCCACCTCGGCAAACATGCCGAGGTGGCGCTGTAATTTTCGCCTAGCCCACCGGCGGGCCGATCCGTCCGCCGCGATATTCGAACCCGCCGTCGCGGTCCTCCGCGAGGCGGGTCGGGCCGCCGAGATCGACCCATTTCGCCCGCTGCGCGAGGACAAAGGCGGGCAGGATCGCGAGGCTGGTCGACACCGCGCCGCCGACCATGATCGCCAGTCCCGCCGCATCCGCCGCGTCGGCAATGCGCAACGCCTCGGTCAGCCCGCCCGCATGGTCGAGCCGGATATTGACCCCGTCGTAAAAGGCGCCGATGCGCGCCACATCGGCGGCGGTCTGACAGCTTTCGTCGGCGACAAACGGTATAGGCGCATAGACGGGATCGAGCAGCGCATCGGCGCCGACCGGCACCGGTTGTTCGATCATTTCGACGCCGAGGTCGGCGAGCGCTTCGGCCTCGCTCAATATGTCCGCCTCGCCCCAGCGCGCGGCGGCATCGACGATCAGGCGGGCGTTGGGCGCCCCCTTGCGCGCGCCCGTGACGCGCAGCCGGTCGTTGTCGCCGGTCAATTCTATCCGCAGCAGATTATAGCCGTCGGCTTCTGCCGTCGCCGCCTGTTCGGCCATCGCCCCGGGACTGCCCGGCAACAGCGTGAACGCGGTCACCCGCGCGGTCGGCGCCGCGTCGCACGCCGCCAGCTGCCACAGCCGCAGCCCGTTTTCCTTGGCTTCAAGCTCCCACAGCGCGCAATCGAGCGCGTTGCGCGCCGCCCCCGGCGCCAAGAGCTCCTGCACCGCCGCCCGCGCTGCCGCAGCATCGAGCCCGCCGACATGCGCCGCGGCGCGCAAAATCTGGTCCCGGCACAGCGCGGCGTCCTCGCCCAGCGCCGCGACCGGCGTCCCCTCGCCGCGCCCGATCACGCCTTCGCCCGCCACTTCGGCCACGATGACGTCGACATGGGCGCCATGCACCGCGACAAAGCCCGCCGCGATCGGCCAGCGTTCGACGCGCGCGCTTTTCAGTTGGATCGCCATGCGGGCAGACTAGTGTAGATGGCGATGACCGGCAAATCCCTTTCCGAACGTATCGGCGACCTCGGCCGCCGTCTCGCCGTCGAGGCGCACGCCGCCTGGCTCGCCGCGCGCGACCCGCGCGTGCCGAAGCTCGCGCGCGTGCTCGCGGTGGCGGTCGCCGCCTATGCGCTGTCGCCGATCGACTTGATTCCTGATTTCATCCCGCTGCTCGGCTGGCTCGACGATCTGCTCATCGTCCCGCTGGGATTGTGGGCGGTGCGCCGCCTGATCCCCGGTCCGTTATGGGCCGAACTGCACGCCGCCGCCGAAGCGGCCAGCACCCGCCCGTCGAGCCGCGCGGGCATGGCATTCATCCTGCTGCTGTGGGTCGGCTTGCTCTATCTGGTCTATTGGGCGGTGCGCACATCGCCGATGCACTGAGCGCGCGATCAGCCGTATGTGTGGTTTGGGTGGGGAGCGGACGTAGCGAAACAATCACGCCCTCCCCTTCAGGAGAGGGGCTGGCTCGTCGCTATGTCCGCAACCGGTCGCTAACTGACGACGCTCACCCCCCGTTGCTGCAAATCCACCCCTCGACCACCGGCGCGATGTCCTCGCGCCACTTGCGGCCGTTGAAAATGCCGTAATGGCCGACCGCCTTCGCCATCAGATATTTCTTCTTCTCCGCGGGCAGCGATTTCGCCAGCGTCAGCGCCGCCTTGGTCTGGCCGATCCCCGAAATATCGTCGCGCTCGCCCTCGATCGCCAGCAGCGCAATATCCTCGATCGCATTGAGGTCGACCGGCCTGCCGCGATGCAGCATCTCGCCCTTGGGCAGCGCGTGGCGCTGGAACACCAGGTCGACGGTCTGGAGATAGAATTCGGCGGTCATGTCGCACACTGCGCGATATTCGTCGTAAAATTCCTTGGTCTTGTCGGCTTCCTCGCCGTCGCCTTCGACCAGATGTTTGAACATCGCCCAATGGCTCATCATGTGATTGCCGAGGTTCATCGACATAAACCCGGCAAGCTGCAGAAAGCCCGGATAGACACGGCGGCCCGCGCCCGGATACCAGGCCGGGACGGTGACGATGACATTCTCCTGAAACCACGCATAGGGGCGCGTCATCGCGTGCTGGTTGACCGCGGTCGGCGCCTTGCGCGTGTCGATCGGCCCGCCCATCATCGTCAGCGTTTTCGGGCGGCATTTATGCCTGTCGGCGGCCATAATCGCGGCGGCGGCGAGCGCCGGGACCGACGGCTGGCACACCGCCAGCACATGCGCGCCGGGGCCGATATGCTCCAGCCAGCCGATCAGATAGTCGATATAATCGTCGAGGTCGAACTTGCCCGCCTCCAGCGGCACGTTGCGCGCGTCGCGCCAGTCGGTGATCCACACGTCATGGCCGGGCAGCATCCGCTCGACCGTGCCGCGCAGCAAGGTCGCATAATGGCCCGACATCGGCGCGACGATCAGCAATTTCGGCGCCCCTTTGGCGCCCTTGTGCTTGAAATGCTTGAGCTGGCCGAAGGGTTTGCGCGCTTCGATGGCTTCGGTGACCGGCACCGTTTCGCCGTCGACAATCGTTTCGTACAGATCGAAATCGGGCTTGCCGCGCGGCGCCGCGGCGTGCGCGAACACTTCCAGCGCCGACGCGAACATCGGACCGCCGCCGAAATAACCGAGCGGATTGGCGGGGTGCTGCATCGCCTGCGCTCCCGCGGTGGCCAGCGCGCTCGCGCCCGCCAGCCAGTTCTTCTGCATTTCGAAAGCGTGATACAGCATTGTCGTTCGGTTCCTTGCCCCGGCGCTCTGCAGCGCCCGTTCGTTGGCACCAGTCTAGGGCATCCATTTTATTGTGCAATGCGTCATAATCGGACTTGAGACGCCCGCGCCGTTCCGATCCGGCACCCGCCGCCATGCAGCTGCGCTTCAAAGCGCATGAAGCGACAATCGATTCTCGGGCGTTGAGCGCGCCTTGCCCCGCTGCTAGGGGCCGAACCATGGCCAGCGCCCCCGACGATAAAGCCGCATCCACACCCGCCGCGCCGCGCCGCAAACTCGGCAGCCTGCGGATGATCTGGCGTTATGCCAGCGCCTATCCCTTGCAGCTGCTGATTGCCGCTGTGGCACTGGGCGTCGCGGCGCTCGCGACCCTGGCGATTCCGTGGCAGTTCAAGGAAATGATCGACAGCGGCTTCGTCGCCGGCGGCGGCGATGTCGCCCCGCATTTCCGCCTGTTCTACGCGATCGTGCTGACGCTTGCCGTCGCCACCGCGCTGCGCTTCTACTTCGTCAGCTGGCTGGGCGAACGCACCGTCGCCGACATCCGCCAGGCGGTCCAGCGCAACCTGCTGCGTCTTGCCCCCGGCTTTTTCGAGGAAAACCGCCCGTCCGAAATCGCTTCGCGGATGACGTCGGACACCACGATCATCGAACAGGTCGTCGGCACGACGGTTTCGGTGGCGCTGCGCAACACGGTGATGGGCATTGGCGGCATCGCCTATCTTTTCACCCTGTCGCCCAAGCTGACCGGCGGCATCCTGCTCGGCATTCCGGTCATCATCATGCCGATCGTGCTGCTCGGGCGGCGCCTGCAGAATGTCGCGCGGTCGAGCCAGGACCGCGTCGCCGACATCGGCGCCACCACCTCCGAACAATTGGGGGCGATGAAGATCGTCCAGGCCTTCGGGCAGGAGGAACGCGAGGCCAGCCGCTTTGCGAGCGCCGTCGAGGCCACCTTTGCCACCGCCAAGCGCCGCATCCGCCTGCGCGCCATCATGACCGCGATCGTCATCGGCCTTCTGTTCGGCGCGATCACCACGTTGCTATGGTACGGGGCCGAAGGCGTTGCCGCGGGAACGATCACCGGCGGCACGATCGCCGCCTTCGTCCTCACCGGCGGGCTGGTCGCGGGCGCTTTCGGCGCGCTCACCGAAGTCTATGGCGACCTGCTGCGCGCCGCGGGCGCCGCCGAGCGGCTGAGCGAGTTGCTGAACGCCGAGCCCAGCATTGCCCCGCCCGTGCAGCCCCGCGCCTTTCCCGAGCCGCCGCGCGGGACACTCGAATTCGCAAAGGTCGAATTCCGTTATCCGACCCGCCCCGACGCCCCCGCCCTCCACGATTTCAGCCTCACGATCCAGCCGCGCGAAACCGTCGCGATCGTCGGCCCGTCAGGCGCCGGGAAATCGACGTTATTCCAGCTCGCCGAGCGCTTCTACGATCCGCAAGCGGGGCAAATCCTGCTCGACGGCGTCCCGCTGACCGAGGCCGATCCCGCCGATATCCGCGCCCGCATCGCGATGGTGCCGCAGGAAACCGTCATCTTCGCCGCCTCGGCGCGCGACAACCTGCGCTACGGCAATTGGGACGCGACCGACGACCAGCTGTGGGACGCCGCGCGCGCCGCCAATGCCGAGGAGTTTCTGCGCAAGCTTCCGCAAGGCCTCGATACCTTCATGGGTGAAGGCGGCGCGCGACTGTCGGGCGGCCAGCGCCAGCGCGTCGCGATCGCCCGCGCGCTGCTCCGCTGTGCGCCGCTGTTGCTGCTCGACGAGGCGACCTCCGCGCTCGATGCCGAATCCGAAAAGCTGGTGCAGGACGCGCTCGAAACCTTGATGCACGACCGCACGACAGTGGTTATCGCGCACCGGCTCGCCACCGTCCGCGCCGCCGACCGGATCATCGTCATGGACGACGGCCGCATCGTCGAGGAAGGCAAGCACGACGCGCTCGTCGCTGCCGACGGCCTTTACGCCCGCCTTGCGCGGCTGCAATTCCAGGACAATCTTGCCCCCGCCTGACAGGGCCACGGCCAAAGGATCCCGCGATGCTCTACGAAATGACGATCCCGGCTTACCGGAACGGCCTGCGCGCGCTTTCTGCACAGCTCGACAAGGCGCTCGCATGGGGTGCGGACAACGACATCGGCGAATTCCAACTGGTCGTCGCGCGGCTCGCGCCCGATATGTTCCCGCTGGCGTCGCAAGTGCGTTTCAGCTGCCTTCAGGCACTCCAGCCGCCGACGCGCCTCGGCGCCGCCGGAGCACCCGGTCTGAGCGATGATGCGACCGATTTCGCGGGGCTTCAGGCGCAGATCGCCACCACGCTGGGCTGGCTCGACACCGTTGATGCCGCGGCGATCGACGCTGACCCCGACCGGGCGGTCAGCTTCGACCTGCCCAACGGCATGACCTTCGACATGACCGCGCGCACCTATGTCCGCGACTGGGCACAGCCGCAGTTCTATTTCCACCTCGTCGCCGCCTATACGATCCTCCGCCACATGGGCGTGCCGCTCGGCAAGGTCGACTATGTCGGTTACATGATGGCCTATCTGCGCCCCGGGACCGCGCCCGCCGCCTGATCGCGGCGGCACGGTCCCGGCGTCAGATCACCGCGGCATATTGGTGGATGCCTGGAAAGGCGAGCTTGGTTCCGCCGTTGCGCCGGATCGCGGCGATTGCCTGGTCGACGCGCAGATACCGCGCGCGCGCTTCCGGTTCAAAGTGCAACGTCGCCGCTTCGGGGCGGACCGACGCCGCCTTCACCAGCCGCCCGAGCTGGGCCAGGTCGACCGCCTCGCCGTTCCAGCGGATGACGTCGGCGCGGTCGATCGTCACGCGGTTCTCGTCGAGCACCGCAGCCGGACCGGGATCGACACCGGGCAGGCTTATGTCGACGCTGTGCGTCGGGCGCGGAATGGAGATGATGAACATCACCAGCATGACCAGCATCACGTCGATCAGCGGCGTGGTGTTGATGTCGGGATCGCCATTGGGATCGGCGCGAAAAATGCCGCGGTGAAACATGCTGCGGCGTGTGCGCATCGTCTCTCTCCCCCGGTTTGGGATCGGTTGCGCCGCGATTACGGGCGTCCGCCCCTATATCAAGGGTTCCGGACAATCCCGCACCCTGATTGTAATGGTATATCATAAATTGAGGGGAGCAAGCGGAATTTGAAATTGCCTTCCAGCGGATCAATTCGACGATAGCGCCACCCGGGAACGCTGCTGCGCGACGCGCCCAAAAAGAAAGGGCGGCACCTTGCGGTACCGCCCCTCTTTTCTTCCAGTCCCCGTCGGGAATGGAAACCGGTCTTACATGCCCGAGTTCGGACCGTAAGTGATTTCCACGCGACGGTTCTGGTCGTTGCGTACGCCGTCGGCGGTGGCAACGGCCGGACGGCTTTCGCCGAAGCCCTGCGCGCTGATCGCACCATCCGAAATGCCGCGAGCGGTCAGATAGCTGCGGACCGACGCGTTACGGCGGTTCGACAGGCCGACGTTGTAGGTTGCCGGACCCGAACGGTCAGCGTGACCGGCGAGCATGATCTGCGTACCCGAACAACCGCGGTTGTAGGCGCTGATCGCATTGTCGAGCGTCGCAGCCGCTTCCGGCGTGATGTTCGACTGATCCCAGTCGAAGTACACGATATACGGTCCGGGCTCACACTGCACCACCGGCGGAGGCGGCGGAGGCGGCGGGGGCGGCGGCGGGGGCGGCGGGGGCGGCGGGGGCGGCGGGGGAGCCACCGGTTCCGCACCACCGAAGTTGTACGTCAGCGTGCCGAGCAGCGAGTGCGAACGGAAGCGCGTCGACACGTCACGGCCGCGCTGGTCGACCAGATCGACGTTGTTCACGTTGAAGAAGCGATACTTCAGGCCGACATCCCAGTTGCGGCTGATCGGAGCGCGAACGCCCGCAATCGCCTGCCAGGCAAAGCCGGTGTCCGAGTCATCGAGGAACGGACCGGCGAACACGGGTTCGACCGACACGCGGGCCACACCGGCACCGCCGCCGACAAAGCCCTGCAGCCCGTCGTCGTCCCCGAAGTCGAGCATGCCGTTGACCATGAAGCTCAGCGCATTGGTGTCACCGTTCAGCGCGGTCGCACCGGTGAACAGCCCGCCGGCGCCCGAAGCGGTCGCCGGGATACCCGGAACGGCAAAGCGGCCCGATTTGATATCGGCTTCGCGATAGCCGACTTCGACTTCGGCGCGGAAACCGCCGAAATCATAACCGACAACACCTTCGAAATCATAACCCTTGCGATGGTCGAGATTACCGGCATTGTTGGCGGTACCGATATCGAGGGTGAGATCCTCGACGATCATGACACCGCCGCCGACACCCACGTACCACGAGTTGTCGCGGGCCAGAGCAGGCGACGCCATGGCAGTGGAGGCTAGCGCCACAGCTAAGGCAAGCTTCCTCATAGTAATTCCCCTTTCAAATTGAGATATACGTCTCGGCAGACGTCCTACCCGCCGCTTTGGTTCCGTGCAAGTGAACAAATCGCAAATATGTTGCCAAAAAGTCGCACTTTTGAAGCGATCGTGCGGAAATTCAGCCTGATTTCAAAAGCCCCTGCGCCTCCAATAACAGAATCAGTGCGGCCAGCACAGCCCGCGCCTCGCCGTCGACCGTCGCGCCCCCCGCAGGCGCGGCGATCACCGGCGGGCCGATCCATGCCGCGCCGTCGAATCGCCACGCCGCACCGTCGGCCAAGCACCGCACGGCCATGCCCTGGCGCGGCGCGGCGAATCGCCAGCCGCCGGCGGTGTAGATCGCGACCGACCGTGCC
>JAHCKJ010000071.1 GCA_026125835.1 Sphingopyxis sp. | reverse complement strand
GGAGGCCGAAAAGCCCTGATGGGGGCGCCATCGGGCGGCGGGCGCGCGAAATTGTGACGAGAGGGTTGCAAGTCGCGCGAGCCGCCGCTAGGGGCGTCACCTCTCAGCGAGGAGAGTTGGCTGAGTGGTCGAAAGCGTCGCACTCGAAATGCGAAGTGCCGGCAACGGTACCGAGGGTTCGAATCCCTCACTCTCCTCCATTTACCCCCTGATCTGACCACCAGCGGACAACCGCCCGGGCATCGCTGCCGGGACGGTCGAACGGCCTACATGCGAATGCCGGGCAGCGACGGGGCGGTCAGCGCGGCGACGATCGCGCCGACAATCAGGAACAGCACGATCGCGACGATAACGACGACAACCGTGTAGCCCATAGCCTTGTCCTGCGGCACCTTCATCAGCACCGGCAGGCCCAGATAAAGCAGATAGAGGCTGTAGAGGCCGAGCAGCCCCAGGATGGCCAGCGCCGGAACCAGGCCGAATATGCCGGCGACCCACCCCGCGGTCGCGGAGTAGGCCGCAACCTTCAGCGCCTGAACCTGATTCTTCTGGCCGCCGAAGTTCGGCGCCAGTCCATCGATGACCAGCGACAGCGCGAACACCGTCGCCAGCGCGAGGCCATAGGACAGTATGGCCGAAACGAGCGCGGTGCCGATCGGCGGGTGAAAGCTGATGCCGAAGGCGCCATAGCCGAACAGCTGGCCGCCGATGAACTGGGCAATCGGCCCGATGGCGGCCAGCGCCAGCACGTAAGGCACGTAGATCGATTGCACCGTTGCTGACTCGGTGTTGATCGCCGCCCAAGTTTCGCGGGGTTTGAGCAGGATGTTCTTGGCGCGCTCCACAATGCCCGATGCGGGGCTATGCGGCGGCGGCGGGCTGCTTGTCGGAATGTCGTTCATGCTATGCCTTTCCCTGTTGCATTCAACACGGCCCGCAATCCTCCCGGACACGCCGCGTACGAACCTGGACATAGTTTCGTCCGCTCTGCCGTCTGTTACGCGTATCACAGGCCGGATTCGACCGACCGGCGGGCTTGTGGAGTGTAACAGGGTTGAAACGACATGGAATAGCCATAGATTATGGCCATGCAGACCGAATCCGCCCGCCGAAACAATTCGATTGCCACCGCTCCGCTGGTCGGAGCTGCCAGCTTTGCGCCCGGCGACATCGTGCGTCATCGCATGTTCGATTTTCGCGGCGTCGTGTTCGACATCGACCCGGTGTTCGCCAACAGCGACGAATGGTATGAAGCGATTCCGGAAGAAATCCGCCCGTCGAAAGAGCAGCCCTTTTACCATCTGCTCGCCGAAAATGGCGATTCATCCTATATCGCCTATGTCAGTCAGCAGAATTTGCTCCCCGACGCCGACGGCGGTCCGGTCGATCACCCGCAGATCGACGCCATGTTTGATGGTCTGGATCAGGGGCGTTATCGGGTGCGCGCTATCCACCGGCACTGACCCGTTGCGGATGCCCGCCAAGCGGTATCAGGCTTTCAGTTTCCAGCCCGACGCCAGCAGACGGTAGGTCACCAGCCCCAGAACGATATTCGCCGCAACCAGTACCAGAATCGCAGTTTGAACGGGATGGGCGATTGTCGAGTCGACGGTGCCGATAAAGCCATAGCGGAAGCCCATAATTGCGTAATAGACGGGGTTGCCATGAGCGATCGTCTGGAACCATGGGGCCAGCCGGTCGACCGAATAGAAGGTGCCGGACAACAGCGCGAGCGGTGTCACGACAAAATTGGTGACCGCGGCGGCATGGTCGAACTTCTCCGCCCACACCGAGGTGATCAGACCGAGAAAGCCCAGCATCATCGCGCCGAGGATCGCAAACAGCGCCACCGCCCATAAATGATCGGCGCCGACATGAACGCCGGGCCACAGCGACATCGCCAGCCACAGCGCGAAGCCGACCAGAATTGCCCGGGTGATCGCGGCGCCCACCAACGCGATCATCAACTCGCCAACCGCAAGCGGCGGCATCAGATAGTCGACGATCGTCCCCTGGATCTTGCCGACCAGCAACGAAAAGCTGGAATTGGCAAAACTGTTCTGCAGCATTGCCATCATGATCAGTCCCGGCGCGATGAAATCGGCAAAGGGCACGCCGATCACCTGTCGCCCCGCGCCGCCCAGCGCGACAGTGAAAATTGCCAGGAACAAGAGCGTGGTGATCGCAGGCGCCCAGATTGTTTGTAGCTGGACCTTGAAAAACCGTCGCACCTCCTTGACATAGAGGGCCAGCATCCCCGGCACATTCAGCGCGCGGATATGCGGTACGCCCGGCTCTGCAAAGGGGCGCGCAGCCGCAGATTCGGTCGAGTCGGGGCGTAAAAATTGGGGCTGGTCGTTCATGGCGTTCTCGCCTATCGCCTCCCCGATCCTACCGCAAGCTGGGCAATGGCACCGATCCCGACGGGTCGGCTATCGCACCGCCGGATTGCCCGCTGCGTGGAATGACGAGGAATAGATTATGTCATGGACCGACGAGCGCATCGAAAGCCTGCGCACCATGTGGGAAAAGGGGCTGACCGCCAGCCAGATCGCCGATGAACTGGGCGGCGTCAGCCGCAACGCGGTGATCGGCAAAGCGCACCGGCTGGGACTGAAGTCGCGCCCGTCGCCGGTGAAGGCCACCGACAAGGTCAAGCCCAGCAAACCGGCCGGGACGGCGGCGCCCAAGGCACCGGCCCCTGCCGCGGCGCCACGCGCTGCGGCACCGGTCGCACCGCGTCCGGCTGCTCCGGCGATGCCGAAGGCCGAGGCGCGCCCGGCGGTCGAGACCCCGACCGCCGATGGTTCGATTGGCGAGCAGGTGCCGAAGGCCGACCAGCCGCGCATCGTCTCGATCGGTCCGGGCGGCTTTATCCGCCAGGGGCCGGGCGACCAGCAGGCGCCGATCCCGCCGGCACCGCCGCGCCGCCTGGTGCCGGCGAAGCCGAGTCCGGAAATCGCCGACAAGACCAGCCTGCTCGATCTCAATGATCGTATCTGCCGCTGGCCGATGGGGCATCCGGGCGAACCCGACTTCCATTTCTGCGGTGCCCCGGTCAATCCGGGCTTCCCCTATTGCGTCGAACATTGCGGCCGCGCCTATCAGGCACAGCTGCCGCGCGGCACCCGCCGTCCGCCGCCGCCGCCGCCCTTCGGGGGGCCGCGCGTTCGGTGAGGCCGTTCACGCCGGATTTCGAGTTTGCGCGCGCGCTCGGCCTGCAGATGGTCGAGCGCGGCGACGGGCGCTGCGTGATGGCGATCGACGTCGAGCCGCTACGGCATTTCAATCCGCAAGGCGTCGCCCACGGCGGTGTCGCCTATTCGCTGGCCGATACGGCGATGGGCGGCGCGCTGACCAGCCTGCTTGACGACGGCTTGTGGTGTGCGACGCTTGAGATCAAATTCAACTACCACGTCCGCGTCGGCGAAGGCCGGCTAATCTGCGAAGCGGAAGTGTTGCACCGCGGCAAGCGCGTCGCCAACATCGACGCCAAACTCTACCAGGGCGGCCGACTGGTCAGCAGCGCCAACGGCAATTTTGCGATCTTTGCGGCGCCGAGCCGCGCATAGCGACAAGGCGCCGGATCGTGTCCGACCCGACGCCTTGCTCGAAAGCTTTTCCGTAGCTTAGAAGCGGAAGCTCAACGTCCCCCGCACACTGTGCGTCCGGAAATGCGGATCGCTGCGTTGGATGTTGGTTCCGCCGCCGTTCAACAGAAACGGGTTGGTTGCGGGAGCGGTGCCCGGACCGACGTTGACGACATAATCCTTGTCCTTGAGGTCGGTGTAGAGATATTCGAGCCCGACGGCGATATTATTGGTCACCATCACTTCGGCGCCACCGCCAGCGGCATAGCCCCAGGCGTTGGTACGACCGTTGTCGGCAAAGCTGTTCGCCGCATTATTGGTCGTGAAGCGGTTGTCGAGCTTTGCATAGGCGCCGCCGCCGGTGACATAGAACAGCGCGCCGCCGCCGGGCGTATAACCGGCGCGCAGACGGGCACCGGCCTGGTAATCGGCCTCGCGGCTCATCGTGTAAAAGGCAGGGGTGGTGGAAAAGGCGCTGACGCTGTCGCGCGCGTGGCTGCGCCCGCCTTCAAGCACCATGCCGACAACGAAGTTGCCCATCCGCTTGTCATAACCCAGGCGGGCAAAATATTCCGGCCCGTCCTTGTCGTTACGGCAACCGAGATTTGCCGTGCTGGTCGCCGCGCCGTTGCAAAAGCCGGGCGAAAAAGCGTCCGCACCGGCAACGGTCCGGACCGTGTCACCATAGGTACCGTCGCGGTTGGTGTCGAACAGCAATGTTTCGCCGCGATCATTGCCCTGCAGCGTACCGCCGCCAACGATGCTGATGTAGGGGCCGTTGAAGTCGTTCGACGTGTCGCGGTCTTGGGCAAACGCCGGCACCGTGACCGTGCTGGCCGCCAGAACGGCGAGGAGAGAGATGTTTTTCATTGTTAACTCCACTTTTTGAATGACTTTTTAGTCAGTGGCCAAACTCGTGTGACCGGTAAAAGTTCCCCGCCAACAGGAAAAGGGGACAAAGCGACCGGGCGACCGCCGCGGCGATGCGCCGCAAGACCGTGCTTGCCACCCCCCTTCCCCGCCCCGTATAGCCGGTTCATGAGTCACGATTTGTTCGACGCGGCGGCGACACCTGCCGACAGCTACAATGCCTCGCAGATCGAGGTTCTTGAAGGGTTGGAACCGGTCCGTCGCCGTCCGGGCATGTATATCGGCGGGACGGACGAGCGCGCCCTCCACCACCTTGCCGCCGAAGTGATCGACAACAGCATGGACGAAGCGGTGGCCGGCCATGCCAACCGGATCGAAGTCACGCTCGATGTTGGCAACCGCCTGACCGTGACCGACAATGGCCGCGGCATCCCGATCGATCCGCATCCCAAGTTTCCGGGCAAATCGGCGCTCGAAGTGATCCTGACCACCCTCCATTCGGGCGGCAAGTTCGAGGGCAAGGCCTATGCCACCTCCGGCGGCCTGCACGGGGTCGGGGTCAGCGTCGTCAACGCGTTGTCGGTTGACACCGAAGTCGAGGTCGCGCGCGGCAAACAGCTGTACCGCCAGCGCTTTGCGCGTGGCACGCCGGTTGGCGGGCTCGAGGAGCTCGGTCCGACCCCCAATCGCCGCGGGACCAGCGTGTCGTTCGTCCCCGACCCCGAAATCTTCGGCGATCACGGGCGGTTCAAGCCGCAGCGCCTCTACCGGATGGCGCGGTCCAAAGCCTATTTGTTTGCGGGTGTGGAAATCCGCTGGAAATGCGCGCCCGAACTGATTGGCGACGATACCCCCGCTGAAGCCACCTTCCAGTTTCCCGGCGGCCTCGCCGATCATCTGAAGGAACAGATTGGCACGCGCGAATGTGCGACCGCCGAGCCGTTCATCGGCCGTCAGGATTTTCCGGGTGACCAGGGCCGCGCCGAATGGGCAATTGCCTGGCCGCTGTGGTCCGACGGCAGCTATAGCTGGTATTGCAACACCATTCCGACCCCCGCCGGTGGCACGCACGAAGCGGGGCTGCGCGCGGCGCTGACCAAAGGTTTGCGCGGTTTTGGCGAGCTGATCGGGCAGAAAAAGGCGGCGCAGATCACCGCCGAGGACGTGTTCAACGGCGGCGAGATGATGCTGTCGGTGTTCATCCGCGACCCGCAGTTCCAGAGCCAGACCAAAGACCGGCTGAGCAGCCCGGAAGCGGCACGGTTGACCGAAAATGCCGTGCGCGACCACTTCGATCACTTCCTGTCGGACAATATGGACCGCGGCCGGGCGCTGCTGGGACTTGTCCTTGACCGCATGGACGAGCGGCTGAAACGCAAGGCAGAGCGCGAGGTCAAGCGCAAGACGGCAACGAGCGGGCGCAAGCTGCGCCTGCCCGGCAAGCTGACAGATTGTGCGAATGACGGCCCGGAAGGCACGGAATTGTTTATCGTCGAGGGCGACAGCGCCGGCGGCAGTGCCAAGCAGGCGCGCGACCGCAAGACCCAGGCGATCCTGCCGATCCGCGGCAAGATATTGAACGTCGCAAGTGCAAGCGCGGACAAGATCCGCGCCAATCAGGAAATCGCCGACCTCGCGCTCGCGCTGGGCTGCGGAATGCGCAAGGATTGCGATGCCGACCGCCTACGCTACGAAAAAATCGTCATCATGACCGATGCCGACGTCGACGGCGCGCATATCGCCACCTTGCTGATGACCTTTTTCTTTCAGGAAATGCCCGACATCGTCCGCCGCGGCCATGTCTATCTGGCGCAGCCGCCGCTGTATCGCCTGACCGCGGGCAGCACTTCGGCCTATGCGCGCGACGACGCGCATCGCGTCGAGCTTGAAGCAACCATCTTCAAGGGCAAGAAAGTGGAAGTCGGACGATTCAAGGGGTTGGGAGAAATGAATCCCAACCAGTTGAAAGAAACAACGATGGATCCCGCGACACGCTCGATGCTGCGCGTCACGCTGCCACAGGAATATGAGGAGCGGTATCTGGTCAAGGATCTGGTCGACCGGCTGATGGGCAAGCATCCCGAACATCGTTTCCAGTTCATCCAGGCGAACGCGGCAAGCCTCGACGAGGCGGCAATCGACGCGTAGGATTGCCGCTGAATTTTAGCCTGAAAAGGGGGTGGTGATGGTCCGAAAGGCCGTTTTACTGGCATTTGCGCTGGCGCTCACGCTACCCGCCGGAACGAGCCTGGCGCAGTCGCCTGAAATGCGGGCCGCGGCTGACTCCGCTTTCGAGCGGCGCGCGGCGCAGCTTGTCGATGCGCTGGGCGGCTCGGCTGCCTTCGCAGACTATTTCGATCCGACATTCCAATCGGCCCTGCCCGAGGCTCAATTCAAGGCGATGACCGCCAGCCTGATCGCGCAATATGGCAAGCCGATCGCCGTCGAGAAACTGGTGTCGACCAACGGGCGTTCGGGCTCGCTTGCGCTGCGGTTCGAGAAGGGCGTCGGGACGGTACTGCTCGACGTTGGCGCCGATCCCGATGCGCGCGTCATCGGCCTGCGCCTGACCGGCTTTGAAATGGCGAACGACAGTTTCGACACGGTCGCCGCCGAAATTGCCGCATTGCCGGGATCGACCGGGTTCCTCGTCGCCGAAATCACCGGCGACGCTATTCGCCCGCTCGCATCGGCCAACCCCGACCAGCAATTCGCCGTTGGATCGACGTTCAAGCTCTATATTCTCGATGAACTGGCCGCTCAGGTCGCCGCGAAAAAGCGCCGGTGGTCCGATGTCGTGCCGCTGTCGCACCCCAGTTTTTCGTCGGTCGGAACCGCGAACTGGCCGAAAGATACACCGGTCACGCTGCAAAGCCTGGCGAACTGGATGATTTCGGTCAGCGACAACAGCGCCACCGACACGCTGGTTCACCTGCTCGGCCGCGAGGCGATCGAAGCGCGGATGCGCGCGGCGGGGCACAGCGATCCGTCGCGCAATATACCGTTTCTGACGACGGTCGAGGCCTTTGCTCTCAAGGGCAACAATTTCGAGGGCGAGCGTACCGCTTTTATCGCGGGTGACGATGCGGCGCAGCGCAAACTGATCAATGCCAACCAGCACCGATTGACCCTGTCCAATGTTGACGGCGTGAGCTTCGCCGGAAAACCGAGCTATATCGACAGTCTCGAATGGTTCGCCAGCCCCAACGACGTCGCAAAATTGATGATCGACCTACGCAAGCGCAACTCGCCGACGATGATGTCGGTGATGGCGATCAACCCTGGCGTAAACCCGGGCGCCACCAAGGATTGGAGCTGGCTTGGTTACAAGGGCGGGTCCGAGCTTGGCGTGATTTCGATGAGTCTGCTCGGCCAGCGGAAATCGGACGGCAAATGGTTCGTGGTCACGGCAAGCTGGAACGACGCCGACGCACCGGTGGCAACCGAAACGATGGTCAGCCTGGTGACCCGGCTGCTGGCGCTGGCCGCCAAATAGCGGCGCGATGCGCGATGTTTACGCCGTCAACGCGGCAACCAGCGCCTTGACCTTCGCCTGCCGCCACTGCGGAGTCGGAGCGACCAGCCAGTAACCCCGCTTCACTGTCACGGACTCGCCGATCTGGCGAACGCGGCCCGCGGCAATATCGGCTTCCGCCAGCATCGCCGGGACATTGGCGTGGCCCAAGCCGTTGGCCGCCGCATCGATGGCGAGACCGGCGTCACCCAGACGCAGCGCGGGTTCGCCATCCGCGACCGGGCAACCCGGCCAGGCGATCCGCGTGTCGCTGTTGCTGCCCGGACCGGCGACGGTCACCATCAGCGGATCGGCGAGCGCCACGCCCTCATGATCGCCCGCGCCTTCGGTCCAGAAGATCGCCAGATCGAGATTGGCTTCGGTGAAGTCGATGCCGCTGTCGGCGGACACCAACGTGAAACGCACGTCGGGCGCCTGCTGGCTGTAGCGCGCGAGCCGCGGCGCGAGCCATTTTGCGGTCAGGTCGCGCGGCGCCGCGATGGTCAGCGATTGCGACGATTGCCCAGCCTGCATCGCGCGGACCGACTCCTCGAACTGCAGAAAGCCTTGTCGCAGCGCATCAAGGCCTGCCGCGGCCTCACCGGTCAGCTCCAAGCCTTTGGGCGTGCGGCGGAACAGCACGACGCCGAGCATATCCTCGAGCGCGCGGATCTGCTGTCCGACCGCCGCAGGCGTTACCGCCAGTTCGTCGGCGGCGCGGGTAAAGCTCAAATGCCGGGCCGCGGCATCGAACACGCGCAAGGCGTTCAGTGGCAGGTGCGTGCGCTTCATGCGGCGGTCGCAGGCGCCACGAGCGGGAAATGGGGAATGGCGACCAGCATCTGCGACCCGTCGCCAACTTCCATCGCATAGCTGCCGACCATCGATCCCTCGGGGGTCGGCAATGGACAGCCCGACACATAGTCATAGGCGCCGCCCGGCGCGATGAGCGGCTGTTCGCCGACAACCCCCTCACCCTCGACTTCGCTGATCTGGCCGCGCCCGTCGCTGATCCGCCAATGACGGCTGATCAGTTGCACCGCCTCGTCACCGTGATTTTCGATCCGGATATGATAGGCCCAGAACCAGCGCCCCAGCGCCGGATGCGACTGTTCGGGCAGATAGCTGACCGACACGCGCACCGTGACCGGCCCGGTCGTCGCGGCAAAGGGAAAGAAGGAGTCGATCATCGCAGCGCTAGCGTCGCTCAAAGCCCGACCCTGGTCAATGCCTGGTCCAGAT
>JAHCKJ010000070.1 GCA_026125835.1 Sphingopyxis sp. | reverse complement strand
ATCGATCGGGCCGATCGAGGTTTCGGCGATCGAAATGCCGCACGGTCCGATCAAGGCGAGCGGATTGATCTTTAGCGACGGTGTCCACAAAATCGGATATGCGACTGATTTTTCTAAATTTACCGAAGAAATGGTGGACTTTTTTCAAGGTGTCGACCTGTTCGTGATCGACGCGCTCCGCCGCTATCCGCACCCGACGCATCCGCATCTGGCCATGACCTTGGAGGCGCTCGAAAAATGCGGCAATCCTCGCGCGATCATCACCCACATGGACAACACGATGGATTATGACGATCTGGCTGCCGAATTGCCGCCGGGTGTCGAACCGGGCTATGACGGGCTGGAGGTGCAATTATGAGCGGTGACACGACGGTTCAATTGCTGTGGTTCGTCGGCGCCTTTGCGTTGGTGCTGAGCTCCTTGCTCGCGCGGCGATTGCCCATGGCTGACTGGTTCAAAATGGCGCTGGCGTGGGTAGCGATTTTTGGTCTGGTGTTTCTGGTTATTCGAACCTGGCAGATGGTGACGTAATCGACCGCGCTGCGGTCAATAGGGGGACGACACCTCCTCTGCGCGCCGAGTATGATTTAACATAATATATATTATCGGATAAAAAACTGTCGTGACCCCGCCGCAATCCCCCATCGACCGCCTGCTCGCTATCATGGCCCGGCTGCGTGATCCCGACGGTGGTTGCGAATGGGATCTGGCGCAGGATTTCGCCAGCATTGCCCCCTATACGATCGAAGAAGCCTATGAAGTCGCCGACGCCATCGCCATCGGTGACCCGGCTGGCATTCGCGACGAACTTGGCGACCTGTTGCTTCAGGTCGTCTTCCACAGCCAGATTGCCCGTGACGAAGGCTTGTTCGGCTTCGACGACGTCGCCACGGCGATCGCCGACAAGATGGAGCGTCGCCATCCGCATATTTTCGGCGACCGAACGAGCGGCGATGTTCGTCAACAATGGGAACAAATCAAGGCCACCGAACGGGCCTCCAACGGCGCGAAAAGCGCCTTGGCGGGCGTCGCACAGTCATTGCCCGCCCTGCTGCGCGCGCAGAAGCTGCAGTCGCGCGCCGCGCGGGTTGGTTTCGACTGGCCGAACACCGACGGTCCGCGTGCCAAGATCGCCGAGGAGATGGCCGAAGTCGTGGCGGCACCCGACGACGACGCGCGCCACGAAGAGATCGGCGACCTGTTGTTCGCGGTGGTCAACTACGCCCGCCATTTGAACGTCGACGCCGAAGGCGCGCTGCGCGACGCCAACATGAAATTCGCGCGCCGTTTTACGGCGATGGAGGAGCGCGCGGGGGGAAGCCTGGCCGACCTGTCGCTGGACGAGCAGGAAGCGCATTGGCTGGCGGTCAAGGCGTCAGAGGCGCTTTCCTAGGCCATTGCCGCGCAAACCGCGCCGCGTCGGCAGGGTCGAGCCGGACCGTCAGGACATGCCCCTCACCGTCGGGTTCGTCGGCAAGCACTTCGCCGCGGGCGTGCAGCCAGGCCGCAGCTTCGCCCTCATGATAACCGAGATAGACCCGTTGCACCTGGTGGAGTGCGGTCAGCCGGGCGGCCATCAGTGTTCTTGCGGCTTCGACGCCCTCGCCCGTTTCAGCCGAGATTACCGCCACATCGCCGCGGCGCGCCGCCAGTTCCTCGATCACCGCGCGCTGTTCGCCGTCGGCGATATCGATCTTGTTCCAGATTTCGATCTGCGCCACCGCCGATGCCGCATCCCCTTCCCCCTCGTCCTGCGGGCCGTTAACGCCGAGCGAGTCCAGGATGGCCTTGACGTCGTCATATTGGGCGTCGCTGTCCGGATGGACGATGTCGCGGACATGGACGATCAAGTCCGCCGTCGTCACTTCCTCCAGCGTGGCGCGGAACGCCGCGACCAGCTCGGTCGGCAGGTCGGACACGAAGCCGACCGTGTCGGAGAGGATCGCCTTGTCGATCCCGGGCAGGCGGATTTCGCGCATCGTCGGGTCGAGGGTCGCAAACAGCAGGTCTTCCGCCATGACGTCACTGCCCGTCAAGCGATTGAAAAAGGTTGATTTACCAGCGTTTGTATAGCCCACCAACGCGATCACCGGCCACGGCGCCCGCTGGCGTTTCGCGCGCTGAAGCTGCCGCGTTCGCCGCGCATCGTCTAGGCTGCGGCGGATACGCGCCATCCGGTTGCGGATCATCCGCCGATCGGCCTCGATCTGCGTTTCGCCGGGGCCGCCCAGAAAGCCGAAGCCGCCGCGTTGGCGCTCGAGGTGGGTCCAGCTGCGCACCAGACGGCCCGCCTGATAATCAAGGTGGGCCAGCTCGACCTGCAACCGTCCCTCGGCGGTCGCCGCGCGTTCGCCGAAAATTTCGAGGATCAGGCCGGTCCGGTCGATCACCTTGGCGCCAAAGGCGGTTTCGAGATTGCGTTGCTGGATCGGACTGAGCGCCGCGTCGACGACCACCAGCTGGACGCCGAATTTCTCGATATCCGGAGTGATCGCCTCGATCTGGCCTACACCGAGCAAGGTAGCAGCGCGCGTCTGGCGCAGGCGCAGCGTGTGGACGGCCACGACGTTGAGCCCGATCGCCAATGCGAGCCCGCGCGCTTCTTCCGCGCGCGCATCCAGGTCGCGCGGCAACCGCTGGCTATGCCATTCGGGCACGACGATCAGCGCCGCCGCGCCGCGCGTCACCTCTTCCGGACTGTCGATAATCGTGGCGATCAGGCGTCGTCCGCTTCGCCGTCACCCTCGCCGTTATCGGTGAGGTTGATCGGGCCGTTCGGTTGCACGGTCGAGATCGCATGCTTGTAAACAAGCTGCACCTGTCGTTCGCGCTCCAGCAACATGCAGAACAGGTCGAAAGCAACGATATCGCCCTGCAACATCACACCGTTCACGAGAAACATCGTAACCGACTCGTCCGAGCGGCGGACGGCGTTGAGAAACACGTCCTGCAAGGCCTTGCCCTTGCTCGCGGGCGCGTCGCGCAAATTGCCGCCGAGCAGCGACAAATCGAAATCATGCGACGGCATCACCGTCGAAATCGCGTGCTTGTAAACGAGCTGCGACTGGCCGTCGCGGCGGAGCAGCAACGAAAAATTGTCAAACCAGGTGATAATACCCTGAAGCTTGACCCCCTTGACGAGGAACATCGTCACCGGCGTTTTGCTTTTACGCAAAGCGTTGAGAAAAATATCCTGGAGATTCTGGCTTTTATCGGACACATTTGCCTCCTGCTCTTGGCGGACGATCCGCGGGTTGCGCGCCGGTTGTCCCGGCTTCGAAATTCGTCGTGACGCCCTCAATATGCGGCAAAGCGTTCGACGCGTCTAGCGCAAAGCCTTACCCTTCTCCCTCCGAACTCTCGGTCAGGCCCAATAGTTTCAGCTTGCGGTGCAGCGCCGACCGTTCCATGCCGATGAAGGCGGCGGTGCGCGAGATATTGCCCGAAAAGCGGTTGATCTGGATCCGCAGATATTCGCGCTCGAAATTCTCCCGCGCCTCTTTCAGCGGGATCGCGGTGATCGATTCCGAATTGGGCAGAATATCGGTGCCGCCCCTGACGAGCTCGCCGGGCAACATGTCGGCGTCGATCCGCGCCAGCCGGTCGCTGGGAGCCAGGATCATCACCCTTTCGATCACGTTGCGCAGTTCGCGGACATTGCCGGGCCATTCATGCGCCTGCAACGCCGCCATCGCCTCGGCGCTGATCTCGGGAGGCTGTACCCGGCGATCGGCGGCGTAGCGCCGGACATAATGGTCGCACAGGCTGGCGATGTCGTCACGGCGTTCGCGCAGCGGC
Organism: Sphingopyxis sp.; assembly: GCA_026125835.1. GTDB lineage: Bacteria > Pseudomonadota > Alphaproteobacteria > Sphingomonadales > Sphingomonadaceae > Sphingopyxis. Next base: position 5,449 of record JAHCKJ010000070.1, on the reverse strand, counting down.
GGGATGTGGACCGGCACGACATTGAGCCGGTAATAGAGATCCTCGCGAAAGCGGCCTTCGGCTATCTCGGTCATCAAATCGCGCGCCGAGCCGGAAATGATCCGCACGTCGACGCGGATCATCGTGCGTCCGCCGACGCGGGTGAAGCTCTGGTCGGTCAGGACGCGCAGAATCTTGCCCTGCGTGGTTAGCGGCATATCGGCCACCTCGTCAAGGAAAAGCGTGCCGCCATGCGCCTGCTCGAGCAACCCGACACGGATCGCGCCGTCGTCCGCTTCCGAACCGAAGAGTTCGGTTTCGACCGTCTCCGGATCCATTCGCGCCGACGAGATGACCCGGAACGGCGCATTGTGGCGTCCGCTCCAGCCGTGCAGCACGCGTGCCGCGACCTCTTTGCCGACGCCCGCCGCACCGGTGATCAGCACCCGGCTGCCGGTGCCGGCAACGCGCTTGAGCGTCGCGCGGACATTGTTGATCGCGGTGCTGGTGCCCGTCAGTTCGTCCGACGGTCCCGCCTTTTCACGCAACTGCTCATATTCGAACTTCAACCGCTCGTTCTCGGTCGCGCGCGCCACCAAATGCAGCAAGCGCGACGCCTCGAACGGCTTTTCGATAAAGTCGAATGCGCCGCGGCGGATTGCCGCAACCGCGGTGTCGAGCCCGCCGTGGCCCGAAATGACGATGATCGGCAACGTCGGATCGAACGCCTTGATCGCTTCGACCAGCCCGAGCCCGTCGAGGCGCGAACCTTGCAGCCACACGTCGATCAGCGCGAGCGACGGGCGCCGCTGGCGGATTGCTTCGAGCGCCGAATCGCTGTCGGAGGCGGTACGCGCCTCATAACCTTCGTCTTCCATGACGCCGGCGACGAGGTCGCAAATGTCGCGTTCGTCATCGACGATCAGAATATCAAGCGCCATAATCTTCTCTGTCCTGCCGGTTGCGGAGCCGCCCCGGCACCGATTCTGCCTGCACGGCGCCGGGTTCCTCACCCGCGCCGGCCAAGGCGCGGAGGCGCTCGGGGTGCAGCGTCAGCGTGACGCATGTCCCCTGCCCTGCCGGATTGTCGAAAAATTCCAGTTCGCCATAATGTTGCTCGACGATCTTCTTGACGATCGCGAGGCCCAGGCCGGTGCCGCCCTGCCGCGTCGTCATATAGGGTTCGGCGATCGCGTCGCGCGCCTGCGGCAAGCCGATACCGTCATCGACGACGGTGATGACCAGTTCGCCCGCGGCACCGGTTTCGATCGCAGCGTCGATATGGCCAACGCCTCCATCGCTGTATTTTTTTTGCTTTTCTTCAATCGCTTCGACGGCATTTTTTACAATGTTGGTCATCGCCTGCGATAACAGGCGACGATCGCAGACGAGCGGTTCGAGGCGCTCGGGCGTGGTTACCGTGAAATGGATGTCGGGTTTGGCAACCTCGAACAGGAATACCGACTGGCGCAGGATGTCGCGAACATCCTCGACCCCGAACGTCGGTTTGGGCATTCGCGCAAAGCTGGAAAATTCGTCGACCATCCGCCGCATGTCGTGCACCTGACGGATCACGGTGTCGGTCAGTTTCTTGAAGGTCGCCGCATCCCCTTCGACCTTGTCGCCGAAACGGCGCTGGAGGCGTTCGGCGGCGAGCTGGATCGGGGTCAGCGGGTTCTTGATCTCGTGCGCGATCCGCCGCGCGACATCGGACCAGGCGGCGCGGCGCTGGTCGAGCAACTGCTGGGTAATATCTTCAAAGCTCAGGACAAAGCCATCACCCTGCGCCACCGCCTTGGCAGCGAGCGTCGCCGGTTCGGCGTTGGCGCGCGCAAGCTGGACGATCGCCTCGCGTCCCTCGCCGTTCAACAATGGCGCCAGCTCGGGCGCCACCTCCGACAGCGGACGTCCGGTCAGGCTGTCGACCGCCTGGCCGATCAACCGCTCGGCCGCCGCATTGGCGAGCTGGATGCGGTGGTCGCGGTCGACCGATACCACGGCGGACGACACGCCGCTCAGCACCGCTTCGATAAAGCTGCGCCGCGCCTCCAGCTGTTCGTTGACGCTGACCAGCGTGCCGGTCTGGCCCTGCAACTGTTCGGTCATGCGATTGAAGGCGCGCGTCAGCACCGAAATTTCATCGTCGCGCGCCGGCGGCGTCACGCGCACGGAAAGATCGCCGCCCGCAGCGGTGCGCGTCGCTCCGATCAAGGTGCCCAATGGCCGGACGATCCGGTCGGCGACGACGATGGCGGCGATCACGGCAAGCGCCAGCAGCAGCAGCGAGCCGAGGTAGAGCGCCCCGTTGAACTGGAGCTGCAGCAGCTGGGACCGATTGAACAGTGCGTTATAGTCAGCAAGAACGGTGCCCGCCCGGATCGATTGCTGAAACCCCGGCACATTGAAATCGCGCGAGGCATAGACATAGGCATGCTGCGCCCCGGGCAAACGGGTCGCGGCTTCGATCCGGTCCGGCTGCCGAACGATCACTACCTGTTCACCCGCTTCGAGGCGACCAATCATCTGCGGCGTCAGGCGGTTGTCGGCAGCCCGATCGTCAGGATCAATCGCGGCAGCAGTGCGGGCAACACCGTCGGACCCGATCTCGATCACTGCCGACTCGTTCAGATTGCGTACGACGACTTGCTGCAGGTAAAAATTGGAAAACTGGGGATCCCCCGTGGATGTGCGATCCAGAAAATCGCCGAGGTCTTTGGCCATTGCGATCGTATTGTCACCGACCTGGCGCTGGTTTTCCTGAAAATAGCCCTCTGCAAGACTTGCGGCGTTCTCAAACATTCCGCGCGACCGGTCGGAAAACCAGAAATCCACCCCGAACTGGAACAGCAACGAGGCGAATATCACCACCAACAGCGTCGGTGCCGCCGCGATCAGCGAAAACAGCGCGACCAAGCGGACGTGCAACCGTCCGTTGCCGCCTTCCATCGAACGGACCGCGCGGGCGCGGGCGATACGGCTGCCAATCAACACGATCAGTGCCATCGCCGGCACCAGATTGGCCACCATGATTGCCGCGACCAGCGCCGGGGTGAGTAATTCCTCGCTCTGCGCATCGCCCGTGACGAATACATAGGTTGCGATGCCGATGCTGACGATCAGCGCGAGCGTGTAATACTCAGGCGCCGCAAAGCGCCAAAAACCCGAACGCGCATCATCGGTAAGAGAATCGGTTTCAGTCAAAGGGAGAGCCGAAAGCGCCATTATTGCCACGCTACGACAAACCTGTTGCATAGAAAACACACAAACTGCGCTGCCCGCGATCAATAGGCGCGTCGGCAGGCTGTAACGGTGGCGTCAGGGCTGCGACGGGTCGATCGCGAGCTGGCCCAGACGCTTGCGCAGCGTGTTGCGGTTTATGCCCAGCCGCCGCGCCGCTTCGAGCTGGTTGCCGCGCACATCGCGGAGCACGCGGCGAAACAGCGCCGCTTCGACGATCGCCTCGAGCCGGGCGTGGAGATCGCCGTCACTTTCCGAAGCGACCAGTTGCTCGCGCGCCCAGTCGTCGACGGCGCGCGCGATCAGGTCCGCGGGTGCCGCCACGGCGCCGTTCTCGCCATTGTCGCGCAACACCGTCTCGACATCGCGGACGGTCACCACCGTGTCGCGCGACAGCACGGCCAGCCGCTGCACGACATTGCCGAGCTCGCGGACATTGCCCGGCCAGTCATGGCGTTCCAGCCATTGCATCGCGCCGGGTGCGAACTGGCGGTCGGGCAGCCCGGCGCGGCGTCCTTCCTCGACAAAATGGCGGACCAGCGCCGCGATGTCGCTGCGCCGCTCGCGCAGCGGCGGCAAGGTCACCGGAATCACATTGAGCCGGTAAAACAGGTCTTCGCGAAAGCGGCCGTCGGCAACGAGCGTCCGCATGTCGCGGTGCGTCGCGGCGATCACGCGAACATCGGCGCGCAAAGCCTGGTTGCCGCCGACGGTCGAATACTCGCCGACCTGTAACACGCGCAGCAAGCGCGTCTGCGCCTCGAGCGGCATGTCACCGATTTCGTCGAGGAACAGCGTGCCCCCTGCCGCCTGTTCGAACCGCCCGGCGTTGCGGCTATGGGCGCCGGTAAAAGCGCCCTTTTCGTGGCCGAACAGTTCGGCCTCGATAAGCTCGCGCGGGATGGCGGCCATGTTGATCGCGACAAACGGCCCGCTGCGCCGCAGCCCGGTGGCGTGGATCGCCCGCGCCACGACCTCCTTGCCCGTCCCCGATTCGCCGAGGATCAGCACCGCCAGATCGTTCGACGCGAGGCGTGCAATAGTGCGGTACACCGCCTGCATCGCGGGCGCACGGCCGACCAGCCCGTGGCTGTCGGCCTGCGCGGGATCGCCGCCGGCGGCGGTTTCCGCCGGACGCTGCAAAGCCGCGCGCACGCTGGCGGTCAGTTCGTCGAGGTCGAACGGTTTGGGCAGATAGTCATAGCTGCCGATGCCGGTCGCGCGCACGGCGGTATCGAGCGTATTTTGCGCCGACAGGACAATCACCGGGACCGCGGCGTCGATCCGCAGCGAATTGATGCCGTCGCCGTCGGGCAACACCACGTCGGTAATCACCAGATCGGGATGGTGATCGGCCAGCCACGCATTGCGTTCGGCGATGCTGCCGACCGAGACGAGACGGCCGCATTCACCGACGAGCGTTTCGCGGATGATCAGCGCGATCGCGGGATCATCCTCGACCAGCAATATCGTCTTGTCCGCGGTCACGCCGCCTGCCCCTTCAATGCCACGGGCAATTGGACGCGAAAACGGGTCCATTCGCCGTCGCGCAGGTGCTGGACCGTGCCGCCCATGTCGCGCGCCAGCTTGGCGACGAGGGCGAGACCCAAGCCGCGACCTTCGCGCTTCGTCGTCACAAACGGGTCGAACAGGTCGCCACGGATGTCGGCGGGAACCCCGGGGCCGTTGTCGCTGACGCTGACCTCGATCGGCAGCGCGATACGGCCGCGGCCATCGCCATTGTCGATCGACAGCCCGTGACGATAGGCGGTGGCGATCCGCACCACCCCGTCATCTCGCCCGCCCAGCGCCTCGCACGCGTTGGTGACCAGATTGAGCAAAATCTGCACCATGGCGTCATGATTGCCGTGCACCTTCGGCAGCGAAGGGTCGAAATCCTCCGCAAAACGGACGCCGGCAAACTGGCGCGCGCGGGCCGTTTCCATTGCCTGATGGATGGGTTGATAGAGGTTGATCGGCGTGCAGGCGATCGGCTGCCCGCGCGAAAAATGCTCCATCTGGTCGATCAAGGTCGCAATGCGGTCGACTTCGGCGCAGATCAAGGTCGTGAACCGCTCTCCGCCGGCGTCGGTCTTGCGCGCGAGCAGCTGCGCGGCGCCCTTGATCCCGGCCAGCGGGTTCTTGATTTCATGCGCCAGCATCGACGCCGCTGCGCCGGCGGCGCGGCCCGATCGCCCGAGCGCGCCGCCCATCAATTAGGCATCGCTCGGCG